>DATATI010000081.1 GCA_036268875.1 Polyangia bacterium
CACGCTGGTGCGGACCAGAGCGCCGATCTTCAACAGCTTGCGACGGATCGTGCCGCAGGAGGCGCGGGCGAATTGGGTGTGGGCGAGGCCGATGCGGCGCAAGGCACACAGCAGCACATAGGCCATCGAGGCGAACCACAGGCGCAATTGGTTGGCGCGCATCGTCTGGGCTGAGGTGCGATCGGCATAAAGGTCGAGCTGGCATTCCTTGATGCGGTTTTCCATCTCGCCGCGGGCGCAATAGAGCTTCTCGTAAAGGTGGCGGGCCTCATGCTCGGCACGGGTCAGCGAGGTCACAACAAAGCGCGGGTTGGCTTCGCCCTCGGTCCATTCGGCCTTGGCGACGACCCGGCGCTCGCGGCTCCAGCTATCCCGCGTCGTCCAGGTGAAATCCTTGAAGCGGCGCGCCGGTTTGACGGTCTGTCGGCTCTGCTCGGCCGCGTCGGCGAGTTCGCCCGTAATCTCCTCGACCAGCCGGCTGTTGCGGGCCAGCCCGAACAGGTAATCCACCGCGTTGTTCTCGCACCAGGTCATCAGCCCGTCGCGGGCAAAGCCCGAATCGGCGCGCAAGAGAATGCGTACACCGGGCCAGCGCTGGCGGATACGGGCGACGATCCGCGCCACTTCCTCGATCGCACCGGCGCTGCCATCGATGTTCGCCTGGCGCAGCTTGGCGGCCAGCAAATGCCGCCCGCAGAAAACATAGAGCGGCAGATAGCAATAGTTGTCGTAATAGCCGTGAAAGAACCGCCCCTCCTGGTGCCCGTGCAGCGGGTCGTCGGTGGCGTCCAAATCGAGGGTGATCTGCGCCGGCGCCGCGGCATGGGCGTCGAGATAGACATCGACAAACCGCGCTTCGATTGCCGCCCCGTCATAGCTGATCTTGTGATAGCGCGAGGGCTCCGCCCGGCTCAATTCCAGCCGGTTGAGCGTCGATTTGCCGGCCAGCGGCGCGCAATCCGCGCGCTTGGCTTCGAGCTTGCCGCCCAGCACCGCCAGCACCGGGTCGTGACGCAACTGATCGTGGTCGATCAGGTCCTCATAGCCCAGCGCGATGCCAAACATCCGCTGCCCAACCAGAGTGGGCACCGTGTGTTCGATCAATTCCGCCGCGCGGTGATCGGTGAAGCAATCGGCAAACCGCTCGATCAACCGGATCGCCCGATCGGTGGCGCCAAGCAGCATCGCCCCGGCATCCGAGGTCATCCTGCCGCCGTCAAACCCGGCCACTACCGCGCGCCCTTCCACGCGTGCAAAGCCAAACAGATCCGCGCTACACTCCGTCTGCATCGGGACGCCCCCGGCCCTGAGTTAAACCGCTTTCGCAAAACGATTTTCTCAGATCCAGGGCCCCGATGCACCGACCCTTTGAGAAATCCGGGCTAGCCCGGATTTCTCACAGCGTGGATGATTTAAGGGCGGCGTGGGCGCGAGCGGGTTAAGAAAGCCATGGTTGTGGCTGAACCGGAGTGTATTCAACTTTTACGAGTCGCGCTGGGCGAGTGCATCTTGGGGTGGCGCCCGGGGTGACGATGTCGACGGCGCTATCTGGTTCGTCAGGCGGTCGCGGCAGTCAGTGCGGCGTGCGCGGCGCGGTACTCGGTCTGGTAGGGGAAGGCCGACGGCATGGCGAGCTTGATGCGGCGCACGCTGGTGCGGACCAGAGCGCCGATCTTCAACAGCTTGCGACGGATCGTGCCGCAGGAGGCGCGGGCGAATTGGGTGTGGGCGAGGCCGATGCGGCGCAAGGCACACAGCAGCACATAGGCCATCGAGGCGAACCACAG
>DATATI010000082.1 GCA_036268875.1 Polyangia bacterium
TCGTCAAGAAGCCGCAGGGTACCGCCTCCTGCATGCGCACTTTTCAGCCACCTCCGGGGACGCGCCCGAGCGCACCGTCACCGTCGACAACTCACGCCACCAGCCGCGTCTCACGCACCCACTCGAACGTCAGGAGAGCCGCATTTCTCCGGGTGAGGCGGTGGTCAGAACTGAACCCGCGGCGCGGTCGCCGCCCCGGCATTGGCCGTGAAATACGCCTTTTCGGCGAACCGCCCGCCGAACAGTCCGGCGACGATGGCGGTCGGGAAGGTGTCGCGGGTGCTGTTGAACGCCTGGGCCACTTCGCCGAATCGCATTCGCTCGACAGTGATTCGATTCTCGGCTCCCTCCAGCTGCACCTGCAGATCTCTGAAATTGGCGGTCGCCTTCAGCTCTGGGTATTGCTCGGCGACCACCAGCAGCCGCGACAGCGACGACGACAACTGATCTTGCGCCTGCTGAAACTTCGCCAGCGCTGCTGGATCAGCCGGAGGCCCGCCAGCCGGCAATTGTCCCACCCGGGCTCGCGCCTCGGTCACCGCGGTCAGCGTGTCCTTCTCGAACTTGGCGGCTCCCTTCACGGTCTCGACCAGGTTCGGCACCAGATCGGCGCGCCGCTGATAGACATTCTCCACTTGCGACCATTGCGCCTTGACGGCCTGATCAAGTCGGACCAGGTGATTGTAGGAACTCGCCCCAAAGCCGACGATGACGACAATCAACGCCAGGATGACCACCAACACCGATTTGCCGCTACGAAACATGGGGACCTCAGTTTTCCGTCTTGATGCCAGTGACCGGGTCGACGTGCGAGTGCGGGGCGTTCTCGTACTCCTGCAACTTGTACTGAATCTTGCGGATGCTGATTTTTAGCACCTCGGCCGCCCGGCTGGTCGATCCGCCGGTTGATTCCAGGGTCTTGGTGATGGCATAGCGTTCAATGTCGTCCAGCGACGATCCCGGGATCTGGATGGCCGACTTGTCCTTCTGCGACTGCAAGGCCGGCGGCAGATCCGCGCCGGTGATCTGATTGCCGGCGCACAGAACCGTGGCGCGCTGGATGATGTTTTCCATCTCCCGCACATTGCCCGGCCAGGGATAACCAACCAGGCGCTGCAACGCCTCCGCGGTGAACCCGGTGATGGTCTTGCCGTTTTCGGCGGCATATTTGCTGAGAAAATGCGCCGCCAGCAGGGGCAGGTCCGACGGGCGATCACGCAGCGCCGGCATCACGATGTTGATGACGTTGAGGCGATAATACAAATCCTCGCGGAATCTTCCCTCCGCGACCATCTGGCGCAGATCCCGGTTGGTGGCCGCGACCACCCGAACGTCGACCTTGATGGTTTCGTTGCCGCCCACCCGCTCGAACTCATACTCTTGCAGGAACCGCAGCAGCTTGACCTGGATGCTCGGCGAGATCTCGCCGATCTCGTCGAGAAACAACGTACCGCCATTGGCCTGGAAAAATCGGCCGTCGCGCCGTCCGGCGGCACCGGTGAAGGATCCCCGCTCGTGACCGAACAGCTCACTTTCCAGCAATGATTCGGCCAGAGCGGCGCAGTGCAGTTTGACGAACGGCGCTTTGGCGCGCGGGCTGTGTTGATGGATGGCGGCGGCGATCAGCTCCTTGCCGGTGCCCGATTCACCGCTCAAAAGAACACTGGCGCGCGACGACGCCACCTGCGAAACGACCTTGAAGACCTCCTGCATCGGCGCGGCGTTGCCGATGATGTTGTCGAATCGGTACCGGTCGGCCAGGCGTGCGCGCAATTGGCCAGTTTCGATCCGCAGCTGCCGCCGCTCGAGCTCCCGCCTGACGACCAATGACAGCTCGGTGACGTTGATGGGCTTGATCAGATAGTCGTTGGCACCGGCGCGCATGGCGCCAACCGCGGTCTCGACTGCGCCGAAGGCGGTCATGACCACCACCACGATCTCGGGATCGTGTTCCTGAATCTTGCCCAGCAGGGCGATGCCATCCATTCCCGGCATCTTGAGATCGGTCAGCACCAGGTCGGGGGCGAACTCTGCCAGTTTGCCCAGCGCCTTGAAGGCGTCGCCGGCCGATTCGACTTGATAGCCATCGCCCCGCAGCAGTTCAAGCAATGCGGTTCGTGCGTTCGCCTCGTCGTCGACTACCAGAATGCGCGCCTTGTTTTCCACCGTGAGCTCCTTTGCAGACCCGGACGAAGGCATGTGCAAATCATGCGCCCAAAGTCTGCCCGTGAAACCAGGGGATTGGCCCACATTCCGGAAGGACGAGCCGCAAGTTATTCGTGCCGCCCGGTGCTGCGCGCAGATACTGCGCAAGATCGCGGCAGACTATTTTGGATCGGTCGTTTTGTGGTTCATGGCGGCATGACACGGGCACATCGACATCATCGACGCGTCTCTGGTCGATGCCGCACCATGATTGTGGTCGTGCGCGGGCGCCGCCGGGGTCGCCGCTGCTGGTTCGGGCAAGGTCATTGCCGGCGTTGACGTTGCGGCGTTACCGGCCACCGGCTCGATCGTTTGCTGGGTCGCGCTGGCGGCGGCCTTCTCAGCATCACGCTCCCGGCGGGCTTTCGCTTCGGCGAATCCGAACCGTCGTTCGACGTTCGCGGGGTCGGACTCTGGGCTCACCGGTGGACCAACCACGGCCGGGGTGTTGCTTCCGCGTTCGCTGGCCGCCGCGGCGGCGTTCGGCAGCCGACGATTGGGTTGCGGTCCGGTCGCGCACGAAGCGGACCAGATCAAAAGCGGCGCCGCCCAACGAAGCACCGTCGCGCGCTGCCAGGGACCGTTCATTCTCTTCACAGATTGTCTCAGCATGGGATTCCTCCTCGGAGCTAGGCCGCAACGAACAGTCTGGCGATCAGAGCTTCGGCGGTGCGACGGAACGCTTCCGCGTCCAGAGTGGTTCGCCTGGCCTCATGCCTCACCTTTTCGACCCACGCCGAGGCGACCGCCGAGTCGCGACCGAGCACGGCGACCACATGGCCACGCACATCGTCGTCGAACAACGCCACGAATTTTTGCATCGCGAACTGTTGGCCGGAAAGCGTCAGCGTCGGCATCGATGAAACGATCTCGCGCGCGACGGTCAGTCGCAAGGCGACGGCGCCGCTCCTTGACGCGGCTTGCGCTGTTCGCCGGTCACCGGACTTATTCGCTGAATCGTGGCTCGGGGTGTGGGTCAGTCGGTGCATGGCGGACCTCCGTTGGTTCGTTCTCGGAGCATTGCAACGAATGTGCCCGCCCGATCTCCCCATCCTTGGCGGCGGCGGCGGCGGCCAAGGCGCAGATTCTGCCGACACCGGCGGATCGGACGTATTCCCTGCGCCCCTCGATCGCGACCGGCCGCACGCACGGCAACCTTAGCCGCGTCGACGCTCGGACGCGGGAACGATCCCGGCGTGGCGGAGGGCGATCATGGCTTGGACCAGACAGGACCCGAAGTCTTCCGTGGTCTCGACGCTGACGTGAACAGCAGCCTCGGTCGCAAGCACGGGTTCGAAATCCGATCGCACCAATTCCAGTTCGCGCTCGCGCGCGTCGGACTCGCTGGCGCCTTGTTCGCGCCCGCGCAGGCGTTTCCGCAAGGCCGTCTCGTCGGAGCAGACGCTCTCGATCAGCACAAACGTCGCCGCCGGCGTCGATGCGATGGCCGCCGCGCGGGCCCGGGAATCACGGCGGGCAAACGTGGCGTCGAGGATCACCCCGCGCCCGGAGTTGACGATCACCTCGGCGCTCCGAAACATCTCGCCGTAGGTCTCCCGGGTTCGATCGGGTTCATAAAGGCTGGTCGGGCCGCGTTCGGTGGGCGGCAGATCGGCAAGGGCCTTCCGCACCCGATCGGAACTGATCACCGGAGCCGCCAGCACTTCGCCCAGGGCACGAGCCAGCACGCTCTTTCCTGAACCCGGCAACCCGTTCATCACGATGATGAACGGCCGATCGAGCGGCTTTCCCTCCTCGGCCCGGGCCAAGGCAAACTGGGCCCGCGCTTCTTCACGCTTGCCTTGCCTTTGCATCAGCGCGAGATCACCGTCGCTGGCGATCAGGGCCGCCACTTTGCCGCGAACCCAGGCGCGGTAGGAAAGGTAGAAATCCAGGGCGCCGTAGAGATCGAAGTCGTGGGCCGCCTCGGCGAAACGGGCGATGAAACCGGCGGCCAGATCGGGACGGTGCGCGGCCTCGAGCTCCATGGCCAGGAACGCCGCATCACCCGCCGGATCACCGCAACGAAATCGCTGGTTGAATTCGATGCAGTCGATAATCACCGGATGTTCGACCCCGGACTGGTCGGATTCGAAGAACACGTGCTCAAGGCGCAGATCGCCATGTCCATCGACGGCCAGGCGTTCGCGCTTCGAAAAAAGCGCCGCGCGGGAACGCAAGAACTGACGGGCCCGATCGCGAACCTCGTCGAGGGTCTGCTGGTCCACGAGATCACCGACGAATTGTTGCGCATCGGCGAAGTTCTCCTCCAGGTTTGCGGACAGCGCCGACAACGAGGCGGCCCCGGGCACGGACCGCGCGGTCCGAAAAAATGCCGCCAGGTGCACCGCCAGCGCGCGGAGGCGGCTCGCATCCAGGCGATCGGCGAGCAACAACTGGTCGGCGTTGATCTCGTCCGGCAGGCGACGCATTCGCACCACCCAGTCGACCGCCGGACCGCTTTCGCTGGCGCCGATCAGATAGTGGTGTCCGTCGTGAAGAACGGGGAATACGCCGCGGTAAACGTCCGGGGCAAGCCGCCGGTTCAGCTGGACCTCCGCCTGGCAATCGAGACGGCGGGCCTGGGGCTCGCGGAAATCCAGAAAGCCAAGGTTCACGGGCCGCTTCAATTTCCACACCTCCCGGTCGGCGATGAAGACCCAGGATGAGTGGGTCACGCGCAGCTCGATGGATGAGGGGTGCGGCTCGGGATAGGCCTCCGGCCGCAAAAGATCGGAAACCAGCTCCGGCAGCCCACCAGCCATGGATTTTCCTCAAGTGCCGTCTTGTCGTTCGAAATAGAGGCGAGCGAAGCGAACGAATTCGCTCTCGGTGACGATGCCAATGACCTTGCCGTCGTCAAGCACGGGCAAGCAACCAATCCGATGTTTCTCCATCAACCCGGCGACGTCGGCGGCCGGCGCTTCCGGCCACGTCGACAGCACGTCCTTCTCCATCAGCAACTCGACCGGAATCCGGCGAGCGACGTCGCGCAAGGTCTCGTGGTCGGGATCCCCGTGGCTGACCCAGGCGCCCACGATCGTTCGGTGGGTGACAAGACCGACCAGCTGTTCATCGCCGTCGATCACTGGCAGGTGGCGAATGCTGCCTTTTTCCACCATCAGCGTCCGCGCCAGATCGAGCGAGTCGCCGACCTGCAGAACCTCGACCGGACTGGACATCACGTGGCGAACGAGTGTTTTGGCCATTCCCCCCGTCAGTGCACAATTGACGCCAAGCGAGTCGAACCGGCGCACAGAAGTCGCCGCCTTGTTCGGCGAGCCGCCTCAGGGCATAGTAGAAATGGAGAAAATGGCCGCGCCCGAGGTTTCCAATAGCGACCGTGGCCGCCGGGTCTTGATCGTCGATGACAATGTCGCCCTGGCGGAAAACATCGCCGAGATCTTGGCGCTGACCGGCTATATCGGCGAGATCGCGGCCAGCGCCGAAGAAGCCATTCCCCGCGCTTTGAGCGGCAACATCACCTTCATCATCACCGACTTCCGATTGCCCGGGCTCAATGGCGTCCAGTTGATCCAACGCCTGCGCGGGCAGGGACGTGATTTCCACGCCGTCCTCATCAGCGCGTATTCGGACGAAGGCACCCTCAGCGCCGCACGTGACGCCGGCGTCGACGATTTCATCCCCAAGCCCCTCGATTTTGCCCGGCTGACAGAGACGCTGGGCCGCCTGGCTTCCTAGTCAGCCGATTTGGGTACGCCGATCGCTGGGTTTGCGTCATCGCTCCCGTCCGACGCAGCCTTTGCGCCGGCGAAGCGCCTTCGGCTGGCGGGCGTTGAATTGGCGGTGTTGGCGCGCCGGTTGCTGTTGTCTGCCGTATGCACCCACGACAGAGCCAGATTCCTTTCACCAGCCAGCAAGCGCTCGCTTGTTTGACCGCACTTTTCTTTTTCGGCTGCGGCACGCCGTCTCAGAACGTCCATCCCGACGATATGAGCGCCGAGCGCCATCGGCAGGAAGCGGCCAACGACGAGATAGCCGCCAGCCGTTCCTCAGAGCGATACAACCCGTACGCCACCCGGCCAAGCCCCTTTCGCGAGCTGAATCCGACGGGCACCGGTGATCCGCTGGACTCTGTGTCTGTCTACAACCCCACGATTGGCAACGTCGCCGCCGCCGAGAGACAGCGCCAGCACGCGCGCCAGCATCGCGAGGCGGCGCAGTCCCTGGAGCGTTTCGAGGAAAAAGAGTGCAGGGGCATCGCGCCCGAGGTTCGGGCCAGCTGCCCGCTGCTCGGCCCGGCGGTTGAACTGCGCAATATCGACGGAGGGGTCCGGGTGCGTTTTCCTTCCGAGCTCGACATCGACAAGATCGTCGCGCTGATGCGCTGCCATTTCGCTTTTGCCCAGACCCGCGGCTTCGAAGGCGCCGCCGGCTGTCCGCTGTACATGCGCGGCATCGAGATTCGCCGGGCGCCCGAATGGCGTGCGGTGGACATCGTCAGCGCGGACCGGTTCGTGGTGCCCGAGATCCGCGCCCGGGCGCGCGAACAAGTGCTGCTCCTGGGTGGAAGATAGCCCCCACGTCGACGGCCCGATTCGCGCAAAAGCTGCTGGCCTGCGACTGCGCAACGAAAGCTTTTCGCGCCCCAGTGACCACATCGCGCAGAATCCCGCCACTTTCGCCCGGCTGTTCTTTGGAACACACGTTGCTGCTGATCGGAGCATGAAGACACCCATCGATCCGGCAAACAAAGGTCGCCGTTCCCAACGCGCCAAAGAGCCCGAACCGGCACGGATCGTCGGCTGGGTGGCGCCCGACCATCAACTGGATGCCGAGACGGCCCGGCGCGCGATCCACGCGCAGCACGAAAAGATCCGCCGCCTGCTGGGCCGCGCACAGTCAACCGCC
Organism: Polyangia bacterium; assembly: GCA_036268875.1. Taxonomy (GTDB): domain Bacteria; phylum Myxococcota_A; class Polyangia; order Fen-1088; family Fen-1088; genus DATKEU01. The sequence continues at coordinate 7,078 of DATATI010000082.1, forward strand.
GACGCCACTCTCGAGGGCAGTCCGCTGTCGCCGGACGCCGTCGCTTCGGTGATCGGGGACCTGCGGTCGACGATGGAGGTTCACCTGACGTTCGAGGAGCGGGTGTTGCTTCCGATCCTTGAACGCGATCCGCCCCTCGGACCAGAACGCGCGTCAAGGCTGCGCGACGAACATCGCCAGCAGCGCGGCATCCTGGCGGCGATTCACCGCGAGGCGGCCGCCCAACCGCTGCTGCCCACGCTCGCCGCAAAGCTCGCGTATCTGGCGGCCTGGCTGCTCGACGACATGGCCGAGGAAGAACGCGAGTTGCTGACGCCGGACGTGCTTCGCGACGACGCCGTCTCGATCGACCAGAACACCGGCTGAATAGTCGAAGGCGGAGAACAGACGCCGGCAGCCCTACCAGCGCCAGCTCTAGCGCTACCGATGGGCACGGATCCTCGCGAGCTGTTGACATCGGTAACACCAAAGTCGATGGCCAACGGTCCGTAAGGCATCCGCGCCGCCGCGCCCCACACAACATCCGACTGACGAGAGAGTCGATGGCCTCTGCGACCACCTTGAAGTGCGACGCGACCCCAAGGACGACACTTGGGACTGACGATGTAACCAGCCACCGCGTGATTTTGCCCCTCGTCGCCGCCGGCAACATCTATGGTTCCGAGCAGGATGGACGTCGACAACACCGACGCGCACCCAGCGTCAAGGCACACGCTGCCCACCGGCCCGCCAGGCGGCGTCCGCTTCGTCGGCCGACAGAACCTGGGCAGACGAAGACAAGAACGGAAAGCCCATCACGGTGAAGGTGGCCGGCTTGGCGAAGGTCAAGATGCCGGGAAGAATCTGCAGCGCCGCCGGTTGGCCACTGACCGTCCAGAGGTTGCCGTCGCTGCCGCCCGCCAGCGTCTGGTGAACGTCGCGCAGCAACCGCACCAGCACGCGCGTGCCGGGCGGGACGCTGTCGGCCGAGATGCGCAGCGATGCCCCCCAATACGAAACCTCCAGCGGAGCACCCGGCGCGGCGATCACCTCGCGCTCGATCAACACCACGCCCGGCAGAGGCTGTTCGGCAGGCGGAAACATCGGCGACGGATCGCAGCCGCTGACCGCTAACAAGCCGCTAACAAGCCGCACGCCGCGAAGAGGCGTGCAGCACCACGATGAAGCCTGACGGCGAGGGAAGAGGCGAACACGACCCGCTACGACCGATCCGCGACCAGGTCGAACGAGATCGTGACCTGATCTTTGATGGTCACGGTGCCGCTGACGAACGAAAACGGCGTGATGTTGAAATCGGTCTGCCGCAACCCGAAGCCGCCGATGGCGTGCATGCCGTCGTCCTGAAGCGACACCCGAGCGGGAATGGTGATCCGTTTACGCACTCCGTGTAACGAAAGATCACCGGTCAAGCGCACGTCGTAGGTTCCGTCGCCGCGGCGGGCGGACGTCACCGCCGACGTCTTGAAGGTGATCTCAGGATATTTGTCGGTCTCAAGCACGTCCTGGCGCAATGCCGATTCAACGGCCTGACGCTCGCCGATGTTGTCCTCGGCGATCAGATGCAGGGACGCGGCGCGGACCAACATCTGAAGAGAGGCGCCCGCCGACAGGGCACCCAGCGTGAAAGTCGCGGTGCCGGAAAAGTCGCTCGCCTCGATCTTGTGGTCGTGCCCGAACATCGACGACAGGCCGCTGGTCTCGGTCTCGACGATGAAACGACTCTTCTTGGCGTCGATGCGGTACTTCAGCGGCGTGTTGGTCGTGGTCTTCTTCTGCGGGGTTGAATCGGCCGCCCGGCTGCGACCCGCGGCGCCGACAGCCATAACCGTCACCATGATCAGGGCCAGTGTCTTGTGTGTCATGAACTGTCTGAATTGCAGCATTGATGCCACGGTCAATCCGTGGTGCCGCCGCTGATCCATCCGCAGCTTTTGCGTCGCCGTGGTGCTCGACGCAAATCCTGCGAGCTCCCTGCGCAAGCTCAGGCCAGGAACCAAGCATGGTCCACCGTCCTCATTGGTCACCGAGTTGCAATAGGACCTGGCCATGCAGCCAAAGATTCGAAGCATAGGGATCCTCACGTCCGGCGGCGACGCTCCCGGGCTGAACGCGGTCATCCGCTCGGTGGTCAAGACCGCCATCATCCAGTACGGCTGGGATGTCTTCGGCATCGTCGACGGCTTCGAAGGCCTGGTGGGCGAGCCGCGGATCAAGCCTCTGACGCTGGATAGCGTCTCGGGGCTTCTGCCGCGCGGCGGTTCAGTGTTGGGTTGCACCAACCGCGGTCACTTCAAACTGGACCCTGCATCAGAACCTGGACCCATCACGGCTTTTCAACAGGCCGCCGCGACGATTGCGCGACTGGAACTGGAAGCCGTCATCATGGTGGGCGGAGACGGCTCACACCGCATCGCCCGCGAATTGATCCGGCTGGGGGTCCCGCTGGTCGGCGTACCGAAGACCATCGACAACGATCTGGCCGGGACCGACAGCACGTTCGGTTTCGACACCGCGGTCAGCTTCGCCACCGAGGCCATCGATCGCCTGCACACCACCGCGGAGAGCCACGGCCGGGTGATGGTGGTCGAAGTGATGGGGCGCGACGCCGGGTGGATCGCGCTTTATGGCGGCCTCGCCGGCGGCGCCGACGTCATCCTGATCCCGGAGATCCCTTACGTGATGGAAAAAGCGGCGGCCAAGATCGTCGCCCGCGTCGAGGCGGGCAAGCGATTTTCCATCGTGGTGACCGCCGAAGGTGCCCTTCCCTTCGGTTCTGTCAGCGGCGCCCCCGACGCCTTCGGTGGCCGAACCGGGGCAATCCGACGAACCGTCAACGTCGCCCACGACGTGGCCGCCGAGCTGGAGGAGATGACCGGCCGCGAATCGCGCGCGGTCGTGCTGGGCCATCTTCAACGCGGCGGTTCCCCGACCGCCTCTGATCGCGTTCTGGCGACCAGCTATGGTGCCGCCGCAGTGAAGGCGGTGGCCGACGGGCAGATGGGCCACATGGTCGCCTGGTGCGCGGGACGGATCGAGCTGGTTCCGATCGGCGACGGCGTCTCCACGGCGCGCCTGGTTCCCGCAGACCATCCCTTGATCGCCACCGCCCGCGGCCTCGGCATCAGCTTCGCCGGCGTCTCCGACTGACGGCTCATTCGGAGGCCGCAGGAGAAGCACCTTCGCGACCGGCGTCCAGCTGCGCCTTGGCGCCGACTTCGCTGCGCTGAAACGTGTTGCGTCCAATGATGTTGCCGAATCCGGCCCCGTCCCTTGCTCGGCACCGGCCCGCCCGCGAACAATCAAGTGCGATTGCGCCGCGCCCAGCGGCAGCACGGTGAAGGACCAGCTGCCATCGGCCGGCGCAGCAGCCAGTGCTCCCATCTGGCGCGTGGCGAATCCCATCGCCCGCCCCGGTTCCCAGACGGCCAGCGTGGCAAAGCCGGCGCCCTGCAGCTTGCGCGGCGGGTACAGCCACAGCTTGTCGCCCAGCCGCCAACTTGCAGCGCGGGATCCAGTCGCTGGACGTTGGGGCGCGCCGACGTTCCCTTAGCGCAGCGGACGCTCGCCGGCGGGTCGAAACAGCGCGTGACAGGCCACGCAGTCCTCGGACAGGCGACCGTAGGCCTTCCCCAGATCGATCGCGCTCAACCCGTGCGCCCCGGTGGCCACGGCCCGCGCGTCGTCGCGCGCCCGATCTTGAAGCGCGAAGAACTCCGGCGGCAGCAAGGCGTTCAGCTCGGTGGCGTCGTTGCCAATCGGGCGCGCCAGGCTGGCGTCGTCGACGATCTCACCGGCCAGCGCTTCGGCGTCGACATAACGAAGGTTGACGACGGCGGACATCAGGTCGCTCATGTCCTTGGCGTGCGTGGCCATCCGCATGCGCAAAAGCGCGCGCGCCGCCTCCGGGATGAACACCGGCGGCGTACTGCGAACTGGCGGTTCAACGGCCCGGATCAGCTGTTTTTGCTGCGGCGGCCGATCCCGATCGGACGACGTCGCGCAGGATCCACACCCGCCGATCACCAGAACCAGAAACCCGATCCGCATCGCGCCGGCGCTCATCGTCATCATGGCTGACCTCCTCGTTCCGAAACGATGACCGGAGCGCCTTCGTAAAGACCGTCGCCCCGCACCTCGATCAGATTTTCTTCCCGGACGCCGACGACCACCGGGATCCGTAGCGCCTCGCCGTTGCGCACGGTCCAAACCGCCGGCAAAGACGAATCCGCGTTCGCCGCCCCGGCGGGGACGAAGACCAAGGCCGCGGCTGGAACCCGCAGGATGTGAGACACCGATCCAGTGTCGATCTCGGCGTCCACCGACATTCCGGCCATCAGGGAGCCGACATCCTTGTCGACGACCAATCCCACCGGGAACCCGCCCTGAGCAGCATCAAGCGACGAGAACAATGGTTCGTCCACCACGGTGGCCTGGAAAACGCGGCCAGGAAATCCGTCCGCGGTCAGGCGCGCGCGCTGTCCCATCCGGATGCGGCCGACGTCGCTGTCGCCCACCCGCACCACCGCGCGCAGCGGGCGGCGGGCATCGGAGATGGTGAAGAGTGCGTCTCCGACGGCGACGAAGCTGCCAGGCTCGACGGAGATGGCCGACACGACACCGGCGGCTTCCGCCTTCACGGTGGCCGCGCGCAGCTTCGCGTCCGCCAGCACCAGCGTGGCCTGGCGGGCGGCCACTTCGGCGGTGGCGGCCGCATGGCGAGCGTAGGCGATGACGGCGCTGGCTTGCTCCTCGGTCAACCGGCTGTCGTCCTCGGGAAAGTCTTCGCCGCGATCATCCAGTCCTTGTAAAGCGCGGGTCATCGTCATCTGCGTCTCGGTGGCGGCCGCTTCCGCGCGGGCCAGCCAAGCATCGGCGCGTCTCTTCTCGGTCGATAAAGAGTTGCGCTCCAGCGTCGCCAGGACCGTGCCGACGCCAACGACGTCACCGGCGCTGACCAGCACGCGATCGACCCGCCCCGCCGTGGCGGCACGAAGATGCCAGACCATCGCCGGCGCAAGGCGCGCTCGGGCTCGCACGACCGGTCGCAGATCGCCGCGCGTCGCCGGCGCGACGTCGAATCGCGACGCCGGGACGACGGGGCGGCGCGCGACCTCGGCGACGATGATCCCCAGGCCCACAATTCCCAGCGCGGCCAGCGTGAACACCAGGCGGCCGGGGCCGTAGCGCTGAGGATGGGCAACCGCCGACGCCGCATCCGGCGGCACCGGCCGATGAGGAACGACGATCAGCCGCCCGCGGCCGGCATCCGCAACTTGACGAGAGCCTGGTATCGACATGACCGGCAATTCAGCAAGAACGCGGCCACCCCCAAATCACCGTTGCGCCCCACTGACGAATGCCTTGCCGACGCACAATCGACGCCGCCAGGCGATGCGACGAAATTCCTGCGCGTCTTCCAGGCCGCCGGAAGCACCTTCGCCCTCGGCCGCCTCCTCGGCGTCGCGCTCGAGTGACCGGGCAAAGCGGCTCGTCGCTTGCCCCTCCGCAAGAGGTGCGTGGGGACGGGTGGTGCCGGCAATCTTTGCGGCTGGCGCTCACGGCTGGCGGGCGGTTCGGCACGGCTTTCTCAGCGGCCGACCTTTTTCGCCCTTGGCACTCGGAGTGCACCTCTTTGTCACATGGCTCTACAAGAACGAGATGAGGTCGCCTCCTCGCCGGCCAAGGCTGGCAAGTCGATCGTCGATTTGCTCCGAGACGACCACCAACGATTGGAGGGCTGGTTTCAGTCAATCGTCACTGACGCCGCCAGCGGCCATCAGGACAACCTGCGGCAATCCTGGTGCGCCTTTGAAGGCGAGCTCAGCGGCCACCTGGACGCCGAAGAACTTCACATCATTCCGCTCTTCACCAAGGACCATCCCCATGAAGCGCGGACCTTGCTCGACGAGCACTTGCAGATTCGAAGCAAACTCTTGGCGTTGGGAATCGATCTGGATCTGCACTGTCTGCACGCCGACCGAGTCGATACGTTCGTCGCCGAACTGCGCGCCCATGCGCACCGCGAAGATCAGTTACTGCACACCTGGGCGCACCAGCATCTCGGCGAAGCGTCCTCGCAGAAAATTCGCGACACCCTGACGGCCGCAAAGGACAAAGCGCGAATCGCGTCGCACCAAAGTGAATGGCGCATCGACGGAGACCGCTCGCCTTTTCACTTCTCCCTTCGACACATCGTGGTTCATGAGATCGCCGGTCAATTTATCCGCTGGGGAGGAACGCTGTGGCTGGACAACGGTGATTGGACCCGCTCCAAGATCACCGCCTGGATCGACCTTGGCAGCATCGAGACCGGTGATCAGGAACGAAACGCTCACGTGAAGTCGCCTGAATTTTTCGACGTTGGCCACTTTTCCAAGGCGCGTTTTGTCAGCCGGGAGGTGCAAGTGTGCGATCCCCGGACCGCTGTGGTCCGCGGCCCGCTGCGCCTTCACGGTCGCAGCGGCGATGTTGACCTTTTGGTCGTCGCCGTCGAGGAGGCGGTTCCTTCCGACAAACATCGGGTCTTTGACGTGAACGGATCGATCAATCGGCAGCAATTCGGTCTCCGCTGGAATCAGGACCTCGACAGGGCTGGTATCGTCCTGGGAGACCAGGTGACGCTTCATGTGCGGGTTCAACTGAACCGGGTGAAACAGCCATGAACGACCCAACCTTGCAGAGCTACTGGCGGCAGATCGACGCCGTGCCCTTGCTCCCCGCTGACGAACAGTTTCGGCTGGCCGGCGTTTACGCCCGAACCCGTGATCCGGCGATCGCCCAACGTCTGGTCGCCGCCAACCTCCGCCTGGTGGTCAAGATTGCGCATGAATATCGATCGGCGCGCGAGAACTTCGCCGATCTGATTCAGGAGGGAAACCTGGGCCTCATGCGCGCGGTCGAAAAATTTGATCCCCGGCGGGGCGTCAAGTTGACGAGCTACGCCGGCTGGTGGATTCGCGCTTATGTCATGCGTTTCCTGATGGAGCAGGGTCAGGCGGTGAAGATGGGAACCACCCGGTCCTCACGGCGCGCCTTCTGCGCTGGGCAGCGCGGGCCCCAGGACATTTCGCTGAACCAACCGCTGACGTCTTCGGATGGCGGATCGAGCGATCGGTGTCGTCAAGACCTGCTCAGAGACGACGACGATCGGCGTCCCGATCGCCGGCTGGAAGACAGCGAGCTTGGCCACAAGTTCTCCCGGGTGTTTGGTCGTTTCGCCGCTCAGCTAGACGAGCGCAGCCACCATCTGGTGCAGGAGCGTTGGTTGACCGAGCGTCCACGCACCTTGCGTGAGCTTGGCAAAGAGCTCTCGCTGAGCGGCGAACGCGTCCGACAAATGGAGCAGGTCCTGTTCGAGAGTCTCCGCGATCAGGTATTTGAAGAATTGGCCGCCTGAGGAATCAAACCAATGACGATGACAATCTTGATCGCAACGGACTTTTCGCCCTGCTCACAAATGGCCGCCCGTTTGGCAGCGGCGCTGGCCCGACGGCTGGGCGCCCAGCTGCACCTCCTGCATGCGTTCGATCCGCCCCATCCCGAGCTGGCCGCGCTTCCTAGCGGCAGCGGATGGGAGCGCGAAATGCTGGCGGCGGCCGAGCAGCAGATGGCGGCCGACCTACAAAAACTCAAAAGCACCGGCGTCACCGTCTCTGGCAGCGTCGAGATGGGCTCGCCAGCCGGTGTGATCGTCGAAACCGCCCGCGCGGTCCACGCGGATCTGATCGTCGTCGGCACCCATGGTCGCAAGGGTCTGGCGCACGCCTATCTCGGAAGCGTGGCCGAGCGGGTGGTTCGCACGTCGGTCTGTCCGGTGCTGGTCACCCGTCAGGACATCGCCGGCGCCGATCGCTGGGACGCGCCGATGCCCCTGCGCTTGACCATCGTGTGCGACGGAGCGTCCGCTTCCAGAGCGGGCAGCTTCTGGGTGCGCACCGCCGGCCAGGCGATCGCCGGCTCGGTTTCGCTGGTGCGGGTTTATTGGCCGCCCGCCGAAGCGGCTCACTATGGACTGGAAGAGGCCTGGCAAGGAACCGAAGGCCACCCTGATCTGGTGCGCCTCCTCGAACGCGATCTGCGCCATGAGACCGAAGCTTTGTCCGGCGCTCGCTTGCCGCCCGTGCGCTTCCGGGTCGCCGATCGCGAGGTCGCGGCCTCCTTGGACAGCGACGCGCGCGCGCTGGGAACGGACGCGATGGTTTTCTCTGTCGCCAAACGCCCTTCCGGACAATTGGCCCACGTCAACCTGGCGTCGCTGTTGCGTTCAGCGTCGGTGCCGACATTTTGCCTCCCGCAGACCATCCAGCCGGCGGAACGTCGCATTCCCGCCGTGCGATCAGTCCTGCTGGCGTGCGATCTATCCGACGCTGCGCGGGCGGCAGTCCTTCCGGCCTATGGATTACTGACTGGCGGCGGCCGCGTCGAGCTTTGTTACGTTCATGAGCAAATGCCAGCGAGGCCCTCGTTGGGCGAACCGGTGGGGACGGCGTTGTCGCCGAACGAAAGAACGGCCATCGAGGGTCGCCTGCGCGCGCTGGTTCCCGCCGAGGCGGCTGAGCACGGAATCGCCACCCGCATATCGATCGCCGAAGCGCCGCAAGCAAGCCAAGCCCTCCTGGCCGCGGCGGACCGCCTGGACATCGACGTGATCGCCTTGGGCTCACACGGTCGAACCGGGCTGCGGCGCGCGCTGATGGGTTCCGTCGCCGAGGAGGTCTTTCGTCACTCGCCCCGGCCGACGTTCATCGTTCACGCCCCGCGATAAATCAGGAGACGAAATGCTTGATGGGAACGATCGGCCTCGCCGGAGTGGCCGCGTCTCTCGTTGATGGCGGTCAGGCGGCTTTCCGCGTCTCCACGACAACGGGCGTGACGGACCGATCGGAGCCGACAATCGAAGGCGGAATGACGGTGACTCCGCTGAATGGGCCGATCGCGCTGATCAAAATGACCATCCCGGTGGCGATGTGGGCGCCGGCGGTCAATTCAGAATCGGTCGCGAAGAACAACGTCAACGACGAGAACGCCAACCAGTACCCGGCCGCCGCGATGACGAACCGCAATTTTTGAAAAAAGTAACTGGCGGGCAACAACGCCACAACGAGAAGGCCGACCACGATGGCGTTGGAGAACTGTACCGGGCCGTGGGTCCACAAAAGCACGGATGCCAATAACCAGGCGGCGGCCATTCCACTGAAAAGTTGTCCAATCATGACGATTTCTCCTCGACGCTCAGTTGGGGTTTGGTCTTGGTTTGTTAATGCAGTGGGAGCGTGATCCGCTCAGGGCTCCTGCGGGGCCGGCGCGATCAGCACCGGCCGGCGGCTGCGGCGCACCACGGCCTGACACACTGAACCCAAGATGGCGCGCGAGGCGGCTCCCCGTCCGCGCGAGCTCAGCACCAGCGCATCGACGGCCAGTCGTTCGGCAGCCTGAAGGATCGCCTCGGCGGCGTGCCCGCCGTCGACGATCGTGACGTGCGAGGTGATCCCCAGCTGGTCCGCATCGCTCGGCACCAGGGCGCGCAGTTGTTCTTCGATGCGCTGGCGATCGGCGTCGGTGAGCTTCTGGCGGTCGGGGTGGTCGTAGGCGTACGCCGGCGATGGCAGCGCGTGTTCGTGAACATGGCACAGCTCGACGACGCCTCCGTGCGCAGCCAGCTGGGCATACGCGAACGGCACGGCGCGGTTGCCGTCGGCCGACAGATCGGTCGCCGCCAGCACGGTGAAGATCGCCGGCGTCTCGACGGCCGCATCGGCGGATACCGGCGGCGGCGGAACAAACAGGATGGGGACATCGCTTGCGTGACGAGCCACGCGATCCGACACCGGTGGGTGTGCCAGGCGATGCAGGCCGTGTCGACTCTCGGTGCCCATCACCACCAGATCGTGCTTCTGCTCGGCGGCGAACTGCAGGATGCGTCCGGCCGGATCACCCCAGGCGGGCACGACCGCCAAGGTGGTGGCACCAACCCCCGGCAGCACGCCCACGTCATGAGCCAGGCTGCGTGTCAGATCAGATGTGACGTCGGGATCGGGCGCGAAGAGATCGCGCGGCCCCGTCAGTCCCAGCCGGCGGTATTCTTCGATCGGCCAGTAAAAGCGCACGATGGTGACGTCGCAGGCCAGGTGTTGCCGCAGCTTTTTGGTGAACGCCACGGCGGCGGCGCTGGCCTTTCGACCATCATGGGCCACGGTCACCCGCAACGGCAAAGACCCACTGTCCGCTGCGGTCCAGGCATGGACTGCCGGGGGCACGATCAGAACCGGACGATCAGCCGAACGAACCGTTCGCTCGGCGATGCTGCCCAGGATCAACCGTTCGATCGCCGAGCGCCCGTGCGCGGCCATCACGATGAGGTCTGCTTTCATTGCGCGGGCGCGCGACAAGATCGTTGGATCGATCTCGCCGTCGATCACCTGCGACGTGACATCGGCACTGGTTCCTCGCAGCTGGTCGCGCTGGGCGGCCAGCGCCGTGCCACACTCAGCGACAACAGTAGAGGGAGCCGGAGCCGGAACAACGTGCAACAGCTCGACGGAGCCCGAGGTTCGGCGGGCCAGGTCGGCGGCGATGAAGCCGGCGGCCAGCGCACGAGACCCAAGATCGGTGGGACAAAGAATCTTCATGCAACGCCTCCGGCACAAACGACAGTGCAACGGGCGTTCCACTCTCGCTGTCGCCGGCCCGCCAGCGCCCTTGGACGTTATGCGCAAGGCTTGCGTGTGCTGCCGGTCCTGGCGTGAGACCTACGCGAGCCGGCAGGCTAGACCAGCGAAGCATCGCCTGGCGCGCTGGCACGTCGCCTGCAAATCGAAATCAACATGGACGGCGCGGAGCAGATCTTGATCGTCTGACCCTCGATGGCCAAGCTGCAATTCCTGCGTTATGCGCACAAGAACGCGCCTGTGGTCGCCGCACGCATCGTGCGGCTTGGAGACGGTCGATCATCCGAGTGACCGTCAGCTGGTGGCCCACATCCGTCAGTACTTCAACGATGAGTCGCCGCGACGGAACGCCTCGCTCTAGCCTTCGAGGACGCCAGAAGATATTGCGCGTGAACGAACTGTGCGACAGTTTCTGGACCATGAGACGGTCCCAGCGATCGGCAAAGGCGTGCGTCCATTGAGCCGATCAGTTCTGATTGTCGACGACGACGATGCCCTGTCGGAAAACGTGGCCGAGATCCTGACGGGCATCGACGTGCGCTCGTCGATCGCCAGCGATCGCAAATCTGCCCTGGCGCTGAGCCGACAGCACGACTTCGATGTCGCCCTGATCGACGTGCGACTGCCCGATGGTGACGGACTGTCGCTGCTGGAACCGCTGCGCCAGCGCTCGCCTTTCATGCAGCTGGTGCTGGTCACCGGAAACGCCACGCTGGAAGGCGCCATCGCCGCGGTCCGGGGCGACGCGTTCGCCTACGTGCTGAAGCCGGTGTCGCCGCCCGACCTGCTGGACACGGTTCGGCGGGCCCTGGATCAGGCCAGCCTTTTCCGCGAGAGCGAGCGGCTGCGCCAGGAACTCGAGCGCTCGGAGGCCCAGCACCGCGAGGTGGTTGAATCGGTCCCGGCTTTTGTCTTGTCCCTGGATGGGCAAGGCCGCATCACCACCTGGAACCGCCAACTGGAACAGGTCACCGGCTATCTGCGCGACGAGATGCTGGGCCAAGACGGCACCGCCTTGATCGACGTCAGCGAGCGCCCGGTCGATCTGCCGCAGAAATCAGGGGGCGCGCGCAAGGTGCGCTGGAACCGCGCCGAGGTGTCGGGGCCGAGCGGCGCGCCAATCGTTTATGCCATCGGCACCGACGTCACCGCCGAGCAAGAGATGCTTCGGCGGGTGTTGCGCGCCGAGCGGTTGGCGGCGGTGGGGACCCTGGCCGCTGGACTGGCGCACGAGGTGCGCAATCCCTTGAATTCGGCGTCGCTGCAGCTGACCGTGCTGGAACGCCGGCTGGATCGCGGTGAAGGCGTCGATTCGATCAAGCCGATCGCCCGGATCATCAAAAGCGAGATCGACCGGCTGGATCGCCTGGTGCGCGACTTCCTGGCCTTCGCCAGGCCAAGCCCGCTGGATCCACGGCCGGTTGACGTGCCCGCGCTGCTGAAAGCGACCGTCGAATTGATCCGCCCAGAGCTGGACGCCGCCCGCGTCACCGCGACCGTCGAATTGATGGTCCCCGCCTCGTCTTCGCTGCCGCCAGCGGCGGGCGATCCGGAACGCCTGCGCCAGGTACTGCTGAACCTCACCCGCAATGCCCTGGAGGCGATGCAGGAATCGGGCAGCCGCCTCACCCTGCGCGCCCGCCTGGCCGCCGGCACCAGCCACGCCATCGAGATCGACGTCGAGGACGACGGCCCCGGCTTCGCGGAAAATCTCCCGATTTTTGACGCCTTCTTCACCACCAAGGACCAGGGCACGGGTCTCGGCCTTTCGCTGGTCCATCGCATCGTCACCGATCATGGCGGCAACATCCGCGTCGAATCGCGGCCCGGCCGCACCTGCTTTTCGATCACCCTCCCCGCCGTCAGCGGCGGATGAGCGGCGCGTTCAGGCGCCCGGCGTGGCGGGTGCCGCCACATCCGGCACCGAGACCTTGAACACCGCGCCGCGCTCCGACGGTTCCAGTGAGATGGTTCCGTCGTGGGCGGCGGCGATACGCCGGCACAATGCCAAGCCAAGGCCGCTGCCCTTGGCTTTGGTGGTGAAGAGCGCCTCGAAGATCTGGTGCCGGACGTCGGCCGGAACACCGGGACCTTCGTCGCGCACCAGCAGCAGGGTTTCGCCGCTGCCCCGGCGCGCCTCGACGGTGATGTGGCCGCTGCCGTTCATGGCCTGGCTGGCGTTGATAAGGAGGTTGGTCAGCACGCGGGTCAGTTGATCGGCGTCGGCGTCGATGAAGATGTCCGGTGGGGCGTCGACGCTCACCTCGACGGACGGCGGCAGGCTGGCCGCCGGGATCGCTTGCGCGATGAACGCGTGCGCCGCCACCGAACGCCTTTGCAGCGGTCGACTGCGCGCCAGCTCCAGCAGATCGGTGATGGTTCGGTTCGACCGATGCACCTCCTGGGTGATTTTCTCCAGGTGGCGCGCGATGGTGGGATCGGCGATCTTCAACTGCTCCAGCCGCTGCCGCATCAGAAAAGCCGACGATTCCACCACACCCAGCGGATTGCGCAGCTCGTGGCCGATCCCGGCGGCGAACTGCCCGATGGTGGCCAGCCGTTCGGCGGTTCGGTTCTTGGCCAGAAGATCTTCGCGGTACGTCTCCAGCATGATGGCCAGTTCGATGTCCAGGATTCGGTGCAGGGCGGTGATCATCCGTCCCTGCTCGTCGGCGCTCAGGGCGGGCGCGTTCCGCAAGACGTCGACCGACCGCAAGCGAATGCGATCCATGGCGGTGAGCATGTACATCTGCGGCAGATCGATCCGGACATGGACCCGGCCGATGCGCGCCCGCCGTTCGAAATACGCTTCGTCGTGCGGACCTTGAAACAGCTCGTCGATCCACACCAGCAACGATCGTTTCAGCCGTTGAATCTGCGCGGCGCCACCGGTGATGGCGGCGCGCGCCCCCGGGTGGGCTTCGATGGTGGCGTAGAAGTCGTCGATGATGTCGGCAAAGTGCGGCGCCACAACGTCGTGCGCCGCGCGCAGCGCCGCGCCGGCCTGATCGTCGAAGCCGACATAGACCTTGACGTTTTCGAGGAACGTCAAATTATTCACGATGGGCAATCTACCACTCATTGTGGAAGGGTCGGAAAGGGAGGAAAGCCACACGACGGCACTCAGTTCAACCAGGGAGCAAACGTCGGTTCGGGCACCCAGGCGACGGTGACCTGACGCTTCGACAGCCGTCGGTAACGTCGAGCGGCGACCAGCGCCGCGCCGTACGCCCCGGCAAAGATGCCGTGCTCGGACGCGAGCAGCCCCAGCGAAGGTCGAAGTTTTTGCATCTCATTTTCCAGCGCGGCCAGCCAACCGCGGTCGCACGTGCGGCCGCCGATCAACGCCAGCGGACCGGTGGGCATGTCGGCGAGCAGCTCGACCGACGCCCGAGCCGCGGCCGGGACGTCGATCTCCGCGCGGCGAGCCAGCCGGCGCACGATAGACCCGACCTGGTCGATGATGCCGACGCGCAGCTGTCGCGCCCCCCAATCCAGATAACCGACGGCCTTGGGAAACAAGAACCGGGTGCCGACGCCCTGGCAGCTTTCTCCCCAAAAATGACCGACCCGAAACGCCACCCGATCACGCACCCCGGTCGACGCCACATAATCCACGTCGGTGTCGGACACGCCAGCGGTGGCCAGAACGCCGGCCCAGCTGGTGCGCAGAGCGTCGCGTAGATCGGACGCCTCCCGAGCGCGGCGAACCACGGTGATATTGGCGGCGATGACCTCGTCGCCGGTGGCCGAGTGAGCCAGCAACGCGGTCTTGATTGTTTTCGAGCCGACGTCCACGCCGCCCGTCAGGCACCTCACGCTGGACGCCGGCGCCAGGACATCCGTCCGCTTTCGTTTCATGCGATCCGCTAAGGCAAGCCATGTTCCAACCCACGGACCACTTTGCCGTTCAATTCGCGAACTTCGTGCGCCGTTCATCTATCCCGGCGAATGTTTTTCGCGTTTTCCCCCGCCCGATCGAGACGCCTTCCTGCGTTCGTGCGATCCCCACCCCGGGTTGGTCTTATAGAACGTGGGTGATGTCTTCAGGTCCACAAGAGCCCGAGCGGCTGTCGCGGGAGGACGCCGCCCGCTGGCACATGGCCACGCCCAAGAACCCCATGATCATCGGGGCGCTGCTGCTTTTCGAGCAGAGGCTCACGCTGGAGTCGCTCGACGAGCTCGTTGTCGGCAAGATCATTCCGCACCGGCGGTTCCGGCAGCATGTGGTCGAGTGCAAGCAGCTTTGGGGAAGGCCCTGGTGGCGCGATGACGCGGCCTTCACGCTCCGCGATCACGTGCAGAAGCTGAGTCCCTCGCACGTGGTGAATGTCGACGAGCTGATCAGGCTGGCCAATGAACGGATGAATGCGCCGCTGCCCGCCGATCGATCCCCGTGGCGTCTGGAGCTCATTGATCTCGCGCCCACGGGATCCGCGCTTCTTTTGCGGATCCACCACTGCATCGCCGACGGACGAGCGCTGGTAGCGCTGCTCAACGAACTGGCCGACGACCTGGGCAAGCCTGAGCCGGGAGCCGCGCGGCGCCCGCCATCACCCAGTTTGGCTCGACGGAGGCGTTTCTTTGGGCGGGTCGCTGGTCTGCTCAGATTCCTGTCCCTGTCGAGAGATCCGGTCAGCCTGTTGCGCCGATCGCTCGGCGGCCACAAACGCATCGCCTGGTCGGCCGCGATCCCGCTGGATGCCGTGAAATCGATCGCCCACGCCGGAGGGCATCAGTTCGTGG
Organism: Polyangia bacterium; assembly: GCA_036268875.1. Classification (GTDB taxonomy): domain Bacteria; phylum Myxococcota_A; class Polyangia; order Fen-1088; family Fen-1088; genus DATKEU01. Next base: position 22,491 of record DATATI010000082.1, read on the forward strand.
ATGTGCTGCTGGCCGCCGTCGCTGGCGCCCTGCACCGTTACCAGCGCGAGCACGGACAGTTGCCCCGATCCATGCGGGCGCTCCTGCCGGTGGCGCCGCCGGCATCATCGACCCACGGGCTGGGGAATCACTTCGCTTCGGTATTCGTGCGCCTTCCCGTTACCTCGGCCGATCCCAAAACGCGCCTGGTGATCGTGGCGCGCGACATGGTGGCGTTGCGCAGCCGGAGCACGCTGCGGATGGCGCTGAGCCTGGTGCGTCTGGCGGGAGCGATCGCCCCCGCCATCGAGCACTGGGCGGTGCGCTGGTGGTCGCGACGGGCCAGCTTGGTCGTGAGCAGCTTGGCCGGGCCGACTGTCCCGCTGCACGTGGCGGGACGGGCGCTGCGAACCATCGTGGTGTGGGCGCCGGCGGCGGCCAGCATCGGCCTCAGCCTCACTTTCTTCGGTTACGCCGGGAATTTGCACCTGGGCGTGCTGGCGGACGAAGCGGTGATCGAGCGGCCGGAAGAGCTGGTGACGGCGTTTCAAGTGGCACTCGACGACCTTCGTCGTAGCGCTCTGCCCGACAACCATTAGAATTTAAGGATGGTCAGGAAGATCGGCTTGCTGTCCGCCGTCGCCCACGGAGCGCGCTTCGTGCTGAACCGCACCGGCTTTCAAAGCCGGTCCGTGCCGACGGCGATCGGGACCTTGCACGCCTATGATTTCCAGGGCACCGGCCGCTTGCCGACCATCGTGCTGCTGCACGGACTCGGCTCGGCGGCGACGTCGTTCGGCCGATTGCTGACCCGGATGCGTCCGCACGCGCGGCGCCTGGTGGCGCTGGATCTGCCGGGACACGGGTTCAGTCAGGATCCGTCGCAGTGTCTGACGCCGCAAGCGCTGTTCGCCGCGGTGAGCGAAGCGTTGGATGTGCTGGTCGACGAACCGATGATCCTGGTGGGAGGCTCGCTGGGCGGGGCGCTGGCGCTTCGGTTCGCGATCGAGCGGCCCGAGCGTCTGCTGGCGCTGGCGCTGCTCTCACCCGCTGCGGCCAGAAACAGCCCCGACGAATGGGAGGACCTTCGGGACACCTTCAAGATTGAAACCGCCGCCGAAGCGCGACGGCTGCTGGCCCGTCTCTATCATCGCCCGCCGTGGTATCTGCCCGCGCTGGCAGCGAGCGTTCGCGATGTCTTGAAGGGCGCCGCCATCCGCGACGTGGTTGGCACCGCCACGCTTGACGATCTGCCGGCGACGGGCGATTTGCCGACGCTGGCGATGCCCATCTTGCTGCTGTGGGGCCAGTCCGAACGCTTGCTTCCCGCCAGCGCGCTGGCCTACTTTCGAATGCACCTGCCCCCGCACGCCGTCATCGAGGAGCCCGCGGGCTTCGGGCATTGTCCGCACTTTGACGATCCGGCGCGGCTGGCCGCGCGCCTGCTGGCGTTCGCGCGAACAATCACGGCGGGCGTCGCCGCCGCTTGAGCGCGACGCACCGGTGATGTTCGCCTGGTTGAAGCGCCGGCGCCGGGACGCGGTCCGGCGCCAGCCGTTTCCCGTCGAATGGCGCCGGTTCATCGACAAGAACGTGCCTTTCGTCGCACGCTTGCCTCCTGACGATCGCCAGGAACTCGGCGGGCATATCCTGGTCTTTCTGGCCGAGAAACACTTCGAAGGGTGTGGCGGACTGGAGCTCACCGACGAGGTGCGGGTGACGATCGCCGCTCAGGCCTGCATCCTGCTGCTTCATCGCGACACGGACGACTATCCCAATCTGGTGTCCATTCTCGTCTATCCCACGACATACGTGGTGCGCGGAGGCCGGCGCACCGCCGACGGGTTGATCGCCGAGGGACCGGAGGCCCGGCTGGGGGAATCATGGGCGCGAGACGTGGTGGTGCTGGCCTGGGACAGCGTGCTTTCGGGCGCCGCCGACATCCACGACGGTCACAACGTCGTCCTGCACGAGTTCGCGCACCAGCTGGACCAGGAGAGCCGCGCTGACACCGGTGTCCCCGTTCTTCCCCGACGGTCAATGTATCTGGCCTGGGCGCGGGTGCTGGGCCACGACTTCGATCAACTGGTGCACGACGTTGCGCACCATCACCGCACCCTCATCGATCGCTACGGCGCCACCAATCCCGCCGAATTCTTCGCCGTCGTGACCGAGACGTTCTTCGAAAAACCACGCCCGCTGCGCGCCAAGCACCCGGAGCTGTACGGTCTGCTCAAGGAATTCTACCGACAGGATCCCGCCGAGCTTGCGCCCAAGGCGTGAGAACATTCCCCGCATGACATGCGAGGAGCGCCCGTGAAGCGAAGGCTGGTGCTTTTGTTGGTCGTCGTGGCCGCGGTGGGCATCTACGTTGGGTACCGCGTTCGACGCGCCGCCGCGCCGTTCGAGTGGAGCGGCACCGTCGAGGCGCACATGATCGAAGTCGGTTCGCGGGTGGGCGGCCGGGTGCAGGAGGTCAGCGTGCGCGAGGGCGACGCGGTCAAGGCCGGGCAGACCCTGGTGACGTTGGAAAAGGGCGACCTCCCCGCGCAACGGACCATCGCGCTTGGGCAGCTGGAGCAAGCGCAAGGGGCGCTGGAAAAAGTCGCCAGCCGGACCCTTCCCACCGCCCGCCGCGCCGAGATCGCCGAGGCCCAGGCCCGGCTGCAGGTAGAGCAGGCGCAGCAAGAGAAGGCCAAGCTTGACGACGATCGAAGCCGCCAGCTCTACAAGCAAGGGGCGGTCACGCGCGTCGACGCGGACAATGCCACTTTGGCCCTGAAATCGGCGAACGCTCAGGCCTCGGCGTTGCGATCGCAGCTGGACACCCTGCTGCACGGAACCCCCGAGGACGTGCGCTCCGGCCGTGGTTTGGTGGATGCGGCGCAGGGACGGCTGCAGCAGATCGACGTCATGCTCGACGAGCTGGTCATCCGCGCCCCGCGCGCGTCGCGCGTCGAATCGCTGGACCTGCGCCCGGGCGACATCCTGGCGCCCAACGCGCCGGCCGCCAAGCTGCTCGAACCAGCCGAGCTTTACGTTCGCATCTACGTCCCCGAAACCGAGATCGGCCACGTGCACCCGGGGCTGGAGGTCCCGATCACCGTCGATTCGTTTCCAGGCAAAGCATTTCGGGGCCGGGTCGAATCAGTGGCCAGCGAAGGCGAATTCACGCCGCGCAACCTTCAGACCGCCGACGAACGCGCTGACCAGGTGTTCGCCTGCCGGGTGCGCATCGAGGAAGGAGCGGACGTGTTGCGCGCCGGGATGGCGGCGACCGTGCGGGTGCCGCGATGAGCGCCGCGGCCGCCGACGCCCCCCACGAGCTGGCGATCGCCGTCGAGGGCGTTGGCCGGCTCTTCGGTGATTTCGTCGCGCTCGACGGCGTCAGCCTCAAGGTCCCGACCGGCCAGATCTACGGTTTGCTGGGACCGAACGGCTCCGGAAAGTCCACCTTGATCCGGATCCTGTGCGGCCTGCTGGCGCCGTCATCCGGTCATGCATCGGTGCTGGGATTGGACGTCACCACTCAGGGCGAGGCCATCCGGCGCAACATCGGTTACATGAGCCAGCGGTTCTCGCTGTACGAAGATCTCACCGTGCGCGAGAACCTCGATTTTTTCGCCGGCGTCTATCGCCTGACCGGCAAGCGGCTGCGCGAGCGGCGGGACGCGGCCGTCGCGCTGACCCACATCGGGCCATATCTGGATCGCCGCGCCGGGTTGTTGTCCGGTGGATGGAAGCAGCGGCTGGCCCTGGGCGCCGCCTTGATGCACGAGCCGCGCGTGGTGTTCCTAGACGAACCCACCGCCGGGATCGATCCGGTCGCCCGCCGTGAGCTTTGGGATCTGCTTTTCTCGCTGGCGGCGCAAGGGATCACCTTCCTGGTCACCACGCACTACATGGACGAGGCCGAGCGCTGCGGAGAGGTCGGGTATCTTTATCTGTCCAAGCTGCTGGTGACGGGCACGCCCGAATCGCTGAAGGCATTGCCGCTGGTCAACGCCCAGAACACCCGCCGCATCGAAATTGAAACACCGCAGGCGGCGCGCGCGCTGGCCTGGATCCGAGGCCAGTCGTGGTGCCTGGGCGCGACCATCTTCGGGCAATCGGTGCACACCGTGATTCCGCGCGAGAAGACCGACGCCGCGGTGCTGGACCAGCTCCGCGCGGCCGGCTTTCCCCGGGCGGAGATTCGCGAGATCCATCCCTCTCTCGAAGATGTGTTCGTCAAGCTCACCGAAGCCGCCGCGCACGCGCGCGGGGAACCGGAGGCCTAGCCATGTGGCGCTCGTTCCTCGCGGTGTTCCGCAAGGAGTTCCTTCACATCTTTCGCGACGCGGGGACGTTGCGGCTGGCGCTGATGCTGCCGGTCATGCAGCTGGTGCTGTTCGGCTTTATCGATCAGACCGTCCACGACCTGCCGACGTCGGTTGTCGACCAAGATCAGTCCATCGAAAGTCGGCTGTTCCAGGATCAACTGAGAGCCACCAGGACCTTCAAGATTCTCGACGTCACCACCGATCCGGAACACGCGCGTCAGCAGATCCGTTCTGGACGAGCGCGCGTCGCGGTGGTCATTCCGCCGCGATTTCACGACCACCGCATCCGCGGAACGTCCGCCCAGGTGCTGGTGCTCATCGACGGCTCTGATTCAACCGCCAGCGCGCAAGCTCTGGCCAGCATCAATGGCCTCGTGGCCAGCGACAACCAGCCGCGCCTGGAGACCATCCTGCCCGGCCACGGCGCCATCGCCGCCCAGCCCATCGTTCTTTTCAATCCCGAGGGCCGGACGGCCAACTACATCATTCCGGGACTGGTCGCCGTGTTGCTTCAACTGCTGGGCATCGTCCTGTCCGCGGGAGCCATCGTGCGGGAGCGCGAAAGAGGGACCTTTGAACAACTGCTGGTCACGCCCATCGATCCGCTGGGCCTGATGCTGGGCAAGCTTTGCCCTTACCTGGTCCTCAGCTTGGTCGAGATGACCCTGATTCTGATCGCGATGCGCTTCGGGTTCGGTGTGCCCATCCGGGGCAGCGTTTTCGTACTTTACGGCATCGCGCTTTTCTATCTGAGCGCCTTGCTGTCATTGGGGCTGCTGATCTCCACGCGCGCCCGAACCCAGATGGAGGCGCAACAGATGGGGCAGCTTTTGTTTTTGCCCGGCGTCTTTCTGTCGGGCTACATCTTCCCGTTCGAGGGAATGCCCGTCGTGTTGCGCGGCATCGGGCTGCTTTTCCCGGTGACGCACATGATCGCCGTCATGCGCGGCGTGGTTCTTCGTAACGCCAGCGTCGTCGATCTTTGGCCGCACATCGCTGCGTTGCTGGCCATGAGCATCGTCCTGGTCTGGCTAGGCGCCCGAAGCATCCGAAAAGTTGTCGCCTGACCGGCCGTTCGCCGACCGGCTACCAGAGGCTCATACTTTTTCTGGATCGCGCTGCGGTGACGAGGTGGCGGCAATCGGATCGGAAGACGTCCGGCCAGTACTTATCTGGGCCCGGTCCCTCACCGATGCTCTGGCGACCAAGTCGGCTTTGAAGATCTGCTGGGTGGCTGGCAAATGCGGACTGGCCAGGCGCGCCTGCATCCGCCCGAGAGCTGCCTCGACAATCTCGTCAAGCGGCTGGTGCATGGAGGTGAGTGGCGGTGCGGCCAGCGCATCGAGCGAAAGGCCATCAATTCCGACCACCGAGATGTCGTCGGGCACGTGCACGCCGATTCCATGAAGACCGGCGATGAGAGCGAAAGCAACGATGTCATTCATCGCCACGATTGCGGTGGGGCGGTTTCGACGGCCGATCAACTTGAGGGCAACCTGACGGCCAGAGGCAGACAGCGCCGTGTCGGCGTGCTTGTTGGCGGCCGCCAGCTCGAGCACGACCGCGTTGTCTTCTTGCCCAGCCTCTCTCATCGCGGACAGATATCCATCGCGGCGATCGCTGCGCGTCAGGCAGTTCATCGGCCTGGTCATGATTGGCTGGGTGGCATAAGCGATCGCGGTGTGACCGTTTTCAATCAGATGCCGGGTCGCGGTCTGGGCGGCGTGGAAATTGTCGATACACACCGTGTCCATTGCCAGCCCAAGGTGAGAAGACGCGTGACGATCAAAACTGAGGAGGCACAGACCACGCTCTATCCAGGCCTGGAGGTCTGCTTCTTCGGCGACCGATGACGCCAGCGCCACACAACGGACACCGTCCGCGATAAATTCTTCCACCAGGCCATGCTCCGTCGCCGGATCGCTGTTGGTGTTTCGCAGCAACAAGCTGAAGCCACGCTGGCGGGTCGCCTGGTCCAGGGCCCGGGCCAGGGAGGCGTAAAATGGATTGGCGATCGAAGGCACCAATAGTCCCACGACCGTTGGCCGGGTGCGACCAGATCGCAAAAGGCGGGCGGCGGTGTTGGGTCGATAGTTGAGCAAGCGAATTGATTCGGCGACGCGCTCAAAAGTCTCCGGACTGACCTTCTCGGAAAGGCCATTCGCCACGTTTGATACGGTGCTGCGCGAGACCCGCGCATGGTTTGCCACCTGGCGGAGGGTCGCCGGCAGCTCACCGGAGCCAATCCCAGCATCACGACCACGCGCTGCCGATCCCGGCAATGACTTTGTCGTCCTCTTTTTCGCCATGGGGTTGCTTGAAACCGCCTGGAAATTCCCAGAGTCAATTGAATCAACTACAGAAAATCGATTTGGTAATTGCGCCACCAGTAGAAACCATTCCTTCGAATTCGGTCAAGGGCAAACCACCTAAGAACGCTCGTTTATCGTTCCGGCGCAAATGCTCCAGGTTGGACCAGTGATTTCCGGCCTCCCTGCAGTCTTTCCAAAAGTGGCGGCGTTGCGATCACAGTCGACCCCAATTTATCAACGGAGGGCTCGGCGAACTCATTGCCCCGGCTCACTCCTCCACCCGCGGCTATCGTTTTGCGCTTGCAAGCCGGGTCTCCGCGCTTTTTCGGAAAAGGCGTTCCAGCGCCAACTTGAATAGAGGCTTCAATGGGGGCGACGGAGATCGCCCTCCGGTTGAGAAGCCCGCCTAGCCGTGCAGCAGCGCGGGCCCCTTTTTTTGGCGCTGCTTCGCGGCGTATGGCCTCCACCGTTCGCTGTCGTTCAAGGCCCGTGCGCCTGTAATCGGCCGGGCAACGATCTGTAGACCGGCCGGCAACAGCTGACCGCCGCTTGCCTGCAGAATCGCCCGCGAACTCAATACTTCGGCGATAAAAAATTGTAGGCACAGTTACTGCTTTAGTGTGCTTCGAATAACAAATAGGAGCTCTCGAAACCGCAAACCCCGGGCGACCGGGGGACGCAAAGCCCACGGAACTCTTCGAGTTGGCCGGGTTGCCGAAGGAGATCGCAATGAAGACCGAATTGACTCAGCGGGTAGGATTGATCGGAACGGCGCTAGGGCTGGCCGCAATCCTCGGATGCAGTCCGCCGGATGCGGACGCCACCGGTACTGAGGCGGCCGCGGACGCGCTCAGCACGACAAACGGCCTGGCGGACATCAACGGCCTCACGTCGTACAACGGGCTGATGTCGTACAACGGCTTGTCGGCATACAACGGCCTGACTTCGTACAACGGCCTGCCGTCGACCTCGGGCCCGATGACCACCGCCGATGGCCGCCAGACCATCAGCTACCTCGTACGTTGCGCGCTGGCCTCGGGCGACACGCTGGTCAAGCAGGATCAGTTTGGCAACTCCTACACCTTCGCCGGTGGATTCGGCCTGGCGCCGCAATACAAGAATGGCGCCTGCGACACTGACTGCCAGGAGATGATCTCGTCGTGCATGCTGGCGCACATCAACACGTCAGGAACGCACATCCCGCTGTGGATTGTGGGCCCCATGGCGGCGGTCGGCTGGGGCCAGTCGGCGTGGTACCCGACGCGCGAGGGCACCTTCTTCGGCAACATCTTCCAGCCCGATTCTTCGGGCAAGGTGCGCGCGCACTACTGCACAGCCTCCACGGTACTGAACGACACCGTTCCCGGTCGTTTGGGCGTCAATCAGAACGGCGCTCCTTACACCAATCCGTACGCCGGTTCTGGTTACTGCGACAGCTCGTGCACCATGGGCGGCGCAAGCGGCAAGATCGACGGCGCGGCTTCTTGCCCCGCTGACGGCCGGACCTGGACTCACCCGCTGACGGTGTGGCGCGGCCAGACCTTTCAGGCCGAGACCGGCACGCTGTCTGGTGCCGCCACCCCGGTCGCCTGCGCGAACTGCTCTCAGGGTCGCCGCGTCGGATACATCAACAGCACCTCGGGCGTCGTCTTCAACAACGTCCGGGTGTCGACCTCGGGCTCGCAGAACATCGTCGTGTACTTCACCAACGGCGACACGAAGGCGCGCAACTTCAACATCTCCGTCAATGGCGGCGCCGCGCAACGCCTCTCGTTCCCGGTGGTCTCTGCCGGCAACTGGACCGTCGTCAGCAATCAGACCATCGCGCTGAGCGGCTTCGTCACCGGCAGCACCAACAACGTCAAGTTCCTGGCCGACGGCAGCAACGCGGCGCCGGATCTGGATTGGATTGAAGTCATGCCGAGCGGCGGATTCACCGTCGAGGCGGAAACGGGTTTGCTGACCGGCACCGCGCAGCTCACTGTTTGCCCGAGCTGCTCGTACGCCTGGCGCGTCGGCTACTTCGGCCCGAACTCCAGCATGACCCTCAAGAACATCAACACCAGCACCAGCGGCACGCACGCGGTCACCGTGTACTACACCAGCGGCGACACGGTCAGCCGGTCAATCTCGGCCTCGGTCAACGGCGGCGCGACTCAGCTGTTCTCGGGCGTCTTCCCGCCCACCGGTAGCTGGGACGGCGTCAAGTCGGCGACGTTCTCGCTGGGCGGCTTCACCGCCGGTTCGAACAACACCATCAAGTTCTCGACCGACGGCTCGCACTCGGCGCCCGACATCGACTTCGTTCAGGTCAACTAGCGCGAAGCAGCCAACGCTAGCCACTCGGGCTCTCCCGGCGACCATGGTCGCCCGGGAGAGCCCTTTTTTCGTTTTGTAGGTTCCCCCAGGCGGGGCCGAGGCGATCGGCCCAGGGCGTCTCGCGCGTGCCGGTTTGCCGGTTGTTGTGTCGCCCGTCCCAGTGCTTGGTCTTGACACTGGCCTCGATCCTCTTGCATCCGACCCTGCTCCAGTCCAAAAAGGAGCCGTGGAGACAAACGAGATCGGCTTCCGCACCGTCTTCGCCTCCGCCTATGTGGCCGCCCGCCACTCCGTGTACCTCGCTCTGGTGGCGTCCGATCCCATCGAGATCGCACGGGCTGTGCACCTGCACCACCGCCTCCAACTCCGCTACCGGACGGAGCTGACCGAGGCCGCGCGATTCGTCCGCGACACCGACCTCCTGACGGCGGTGCAGGCCGAGATAGCGGCGGTCGAGAAAGAGGCGGACGATCTTCGCAGCGCGCTCAAGGGATCGGGCGACCTCGGGTCCTGGGCGTAGCCGTCTCCTGACCGATCGGAGGATCACCCGATTGCCTCGCCCCTGGTGCGGCACTAATAGCCCGGTTCATGATTGGATCGATCGGGCTCGGGCAGGAAGCTTCGTACGGCGTCATTCACCATTCGAAGCGCATCCCGGTCGCCGTAACCGCTTGCGGTCTGACGGCGCGCGATCCGGAAACGGGCATGCGGAACATCTGCCCAAGCTCGCCGAGATGGGAGAATGTGAGCTGTCCGAAGTGTATCGCCGCGCTGGGGTTCCGTTTCCTGCGCGGTCGATTTTGATGACGGCAAGGGGAGTCAATCGCCCTCTCCCAAGGCGTGCCGCAACTGAACCCGGGCCTCCGCCACCGCCAGGCGAGCCTGGACCATTTGAAAGCGGGCATTCACGTCGCCCAGCAAGGCATCGTAAAGCTCGATGATGTTGCCGACGCCTGATTGATAGCGGCCTTCGGCCAGACTGCGCTGACGAGCGGCTGCTTCCGTCAAGGTTTGGGTCAGACGCAGCTCGTCGCGCGCCGCCGAAAAGGCGCTGCGGGCGTCGGCGGCTTCCCGGCGGATGGCCGCGCGCTGGGCTCGCTCCTGTGCCTCCACCACCAGCAGGTTGGCTTCTGCCTCGCGTATTTGTCCGTGCACAAGCCATGGGCTCATCCCGCCCGGAGCGAACCCCAGCGCCACTGTCACTGTCAAATTGCCGGTCAGTGAGGACCACGCCGACCCCCCCCACACTGGATCGATGTTCAACGTGAGCTGGGGGAAATAGCCGGCGCGCGCCGCCGCCGTTTGCGCAGCCAATCCGTTTTGTTGCAGACGCAATTGCACCAACTCGGTCCGATGGGAAAAGGCATCGTCTTCCAGCGCGCCAAACCGGGCCCGCACCAGGTTGTCGTCCGCCGGTTGCCAGTCGAATGTCGCCGGGTCGGCGACCAGTCGCCAGTCGTGCGGGCGATCGTCACCCAGCGCCACCTGCAGCTGATCGCGCACCATCTGACGCGTGCTGCGCGCCCGCGAAAGCGCGATGGCGGCCGACGCTTCGGCTGATTCGGCGGTGGCCACGTCGATACCGGTGCGCAGCCCACTGTCGTGCAGCCCGCGGGTCTGCGCCAGATGCGCCTGATAGGTCTTGACGGCGTCCTCCGCCACGGCGACTTGCTGATCGGCGGCCAGCGCGCCGAAGAAGGCCAGCGCAACTTGCAAGGCCACGTCACGCTCGGCAGTCGTCACGCCCACGTCGGCCGCGGCCAGAAAATTGCGCGCCCCGCGATAGCCGTTGATCGAATGGCCCCAGTCCCATGCCGTCCACGAAAGGCCGATGTCGGCCATCCAGAAGTTCTGCAATGCCCACGACGTCGGCGCCGGCGCGATCACCGCGCAGTCGCCGACGCCGGGCGTCCGGCAGGTGATGGTGGTTGGCATCCCGGCGCTGTCGACGACCGTGTCGCTGCCTGTCGACGACAGCAGGGCGCGCGTTTGCGCCGGTGTCGCCACCAGATTGGGCGTCGTCGGCTGATAAGCCACGCCACCGGTCAGAAACGGCAACAGCCGCGCCAGCGCCTGCTGGCGACGGCCTTCAGCGGCCGCCGCTTGCGCGCGCTCGGAATCGACAGCCGGATGATGGGCGCGGGCCATGCGAATGGCGTCGTCCAAGGTCAAGGTGGGCTCGGCGCGGGCCACGCCTGCGATCGCCAGCAACACGACCGCGCCACCAACCGACGCTTGTGCCCCGGCGATCAAGGCGTCACCTCTCGGTCGGGCGGCCGCCGTCGCTGTTCCCGCCACCGTCGAGGTTCTTGTTCCCGGCCGCGCGCCCGCCGGCGTCGGTCTGCTGGCCCGCTTCGCTGGCAGGATTTTCTTTTTTCTCGATCGGTTGCACCAACGCCCCATCCGCAATCTCGGACGGCAGGGCCAAGGCGACGCGGTCCCCGGGCTTTATCCCCTGGATGATCTGAATGGTCTTACCGTCGTCCAATCCGGGACGCACTGGTTGAAAGTGTACGCGCGACTGGCGAATGACCGCCACCACCGGCTTTTCGTCGCGCCAGATCAGCGCCGACGACGAAATCAACGGCAGCGCCGGCACTTGCAAGCGCAAGGTCGCGTGAACGAACGTTCCCGGAAAAAACCGGTGTTCATTGTCCAGCCAGATCTCGCACAGCATGGTGCGGGTGCGCGGATCCAGTGCGTCGGCGCAGCGGCTGATCGACGCGTTGATGGTGAGATCCGGCTGCTGATCCACGGTGATGCGCACCGGATCGCCGACGTGAACCAGCGGGGCGGCGTCTTGCTGGACAAACACCAGCACCCGCAACCGCCGCAGGTCGGCGAGGTCCACCAGCGGAACCGCAACTTGGGTCGAGCCCGCCGCCGCCGGCACCAGCGCCCCCGGATCAACATAGCGCGCGGTCACCACACCGGCGAAAGGCGCGCGCAGTGTCTTGTAATCCTGCATGGCGCGCATCTGCTGGAAGGTGGCCCGGGCGACGTCGTACTGGGCGCGGGCATTTTCAAAGTCCTGCGCCGACACAAAGTCCTTCTTCACCAGCTGGTGATAGCGTTCGAACGTGTGGCGTTTGGCCAAAAGGTCGGCCGCGGCGGCTGCCACTTGCTGGTCCAGTTCGGGAGATTGAAGAACGCCCAGCAACTGACCCTTTTGCACCTGGTCACCCTTGTCGACCAGGATCGACTTCACGTAACCAGACGTGCGCGCATAGACCGTCGATTGATAAAATCCGCGCACGTCGGCGGCCAACGTCAGTTCGCGGCGGTCGGGCTGCAGCCGCGCCTCGCTGACAAAAACCCGCGGACCGCGATCGGCGTCTTGCTGGCGCCGGGCCGCTTCGGCGCGCAAGTGGTGGTGATGCCGCCACCACAACAAGGCGGCCAGCAGCGCCGCCAGTGCAATGGCCGCCCCGAACGCCCAGGCCAGCCGTTTGGCCGTGTGGCGTCCGACGGCGGGCTTGCGCGTGGGGGAACGATGCTGCGCCTCGGAACCAGCGCGCGCCGAGCTTGCCGGTCGCGCGGCTCCATTTGGTGGCTTGCCCGGCGATCGCCGCGCCGGCTTTTCATGCGACGGCGGGTCTTCGTGGCGCTCGCCGTCGCCGTTCACGGCGCCCCCGCCACGGCGCCTTGCGCCTCTTCTTTGAAACGCTGATCCAGTTGATGGGCGGTGGGAGGCCGACGCCGCAAGATCACGTAGATCGTCGGCACCACGAACAGCGTCACCACAGTGGCCATGATCAGCCCACCGATCACCGCGCGGCCGAGCGGGGCGTTCTGCTCGCCGCCTTCTCCCAGCGCCAACGCCATCGGAAGCATGCCCAAGATCATGGCCAGCGCCGTCATCAGGACTGGCCGCAAACGGGTCGCGGTCGCTTGCAACGCCGCCTCCGTCGCCGAAAGTTGATCGTTCTCTGCGCGCGCCTGGTTGGCAAAGCTGACCAGCAGAATCGAGTTCGACACCGCGATGCCGATGGCCATGATCGCGCCCATGAAGGATTCGACGTTCAGGGTGGTGGCGGTGATCGCCAATATCCAGGCGATGCCGACAAAGGCGCCCACCACCGCGACCATGATGATCAACGGATCCACCGCCGATTGAAAAAGCACCATCAGCAGGAGATAGACCAAGATCAAGGCGACGATCAGCCCGAGCCCGAACGAGGCAAAGGACGTCTTCATGCTCTCGGCCTGGCCGCGAATGGTGATGCGCCCATTGGCCGGCACCTTGGTATGGTCGACGATCGACTGGATATCGCTGGCCACCGCGCCCAGGTCGCGGCCTTCCACCGACGCCTGCACGTCGACGATCGGCTGCACCGTATAGTGATTGATCGACGCGCGATCTTCCGCCGGTGACAGCCGCGCGATGCCGCCCAGATAGGGAGCATTGGCCGAGCGTCGGAGGACATCGGCGGTGCCGACGGCCAGCGGGCCTGGCGTCGCTGAGGGGACGTTGTCGACGGTGCTGGGCGAGCTGCCGCCGCCCTGGGGCGTCACCGAGGTGCCGAGCAGATCGTTGACGCTGGTCATGCTCAGCACCGGTGTCTGCACGGCGACGGTGTAATTGACGCCGTTTTGCGGGTTGACCCAGAAGTTCGGGCTGGTCAGCGACGAAGAGCTGAGCGACGTCAGCAAGCTGGCCGCGACGTCGCGAAAGCGAATGTCGAGCTGCATCGCTTGCTGCCGGTCGACGTCCAGGCGCAAGGCGGGATGATTGAAGACCTGACCGATGCGCACGTCCTCCGTGCCGGGGACGCGCCGGATCTTCTCCAGCAGTCCGCGCGCCACGGCGAACGAGGCGTCGGGGTCTTTGCCTTCGATCTGAACGTCGATCATCGAGGCCAAGCCAAAGTTCAGCACCTGGGTCACCACGTCAGCGGGCATGAAATAGGTCTGCACCCCAGGAAATTTCTCGGGCAGGACGCGGCGCAGCCGATCCTGGTAACCGCGCGACGGATGGTGCTTGGGCCGCAATTGAATCAGCAGCTCGGCGTCCTGCGTGCCGACGTTGTCGGTCGAGACGAAGGCCAGATTATAGAAAGTCGGCACGCCGATCATGGCGTTCACCACGTCCAGCTCGCCGGGCGGAATGATCTGACGGATGGTTTGTTCGATTCGGCCGACCAACAGATCGGTGTCTTCCAGGCGCGTACCGATCGGAGCGCGCACGTGCAGGCGCATCTGGCCGGCGTCGACGCTGGGGAAAAAATCGAAACCCACGATCTTGATCAGCGCCAGACCGACCACCGCAAAGACCAGCCCGCCGGCCAGAAACCAGCGGCGGTGATCGATGCAGATCGATAAAGCGGCGCCGTGCGCTTGCCGAAAGCGATCGAAGACCCCGTCGCGCCAGCGATTGAACCGCTCGCCGCGACCGAGGGCCGGCTTTTTTTCGGAGTGCGCGCCCTCGCCCGGCTTGTTCCCGGCCTGGCCGTCGTCGGTGGCCGGCATCAAGCGCCGCGCCAGCGTCGGCACCAGCGTGCGCGACAGCAGGTAAGAAGCCAGCATCGAGAAGATCACGGCGATGGCCAAAGGCACGAAGAGATAGCGCGCCGGCCCCTCCAGCATCACCACCGGAAAGAAGACGATACAGATGGTCAGCGTCGCGGCCAGAGCCGGCACGGCCACTTGGTGCGCGCCATCCAGGATCGCCACGGTCAGCGCTTTGCCTTCCAGGCGATTGCGGTGGATGTTTTCGATCTCCACCGTGGCGTCGTCGACCAACATCCCGACCGCCAGCGCCAGTCCGCCCAGCGTCATCAAATTCAGGGTTTGCCCGGTCACGAACAGGCCCACCACCCCGAACAGCAAGGCGATGGGAATCGACGTGCAGACAATGACCACCAGACGCCAGCTGCCGAGAAAGAAAAAGATCATCAAGGACACCAGCCCGGCGGCGATCGCTGCCTCTCGCAGGACACTGGAGATGGCGGCGCGGACAAAGACCGACTGGTCAAAGTCGATGCTCAGATCGGTGCCGGGGGGCGCGGCGGCCTTGATTGACGGCAAGAGCTTTCGAACGGCGTCCACCACGGTCAGGGTTGACGAGCCGACCTTGCGCAAGATCGACAGATAGGTGGCGCGCCGGCCGTTGACCCGCACGATGTTGGTTTGCACCGCGTAGCCGTCGTGGACATGGGCGACGTCGCCCAGCAGCACGGGCATGCCGTTCACCACTTTCAGCGGCATGGTGTTGAACTCCTCGACGACCGAGGGCGAAGAATTCATCAGCACGTCGTATTCGGTTCCGCCGATGCGCGCCTGGCCGGCCGGCAGAATCACGTTATTAGCCACCAGACCATCGACCACGTCCTCGGCCGAAACCCCGCGGGCCTGCATCTTCTGCGGTTCGAGATCGACCACCACCTCGCGGCTGCGGCCGCCGAAGGGCGCGGGCGTTGACAGTCCTGGAATCGTGAACAGCCGCAAACGCAGGAAATTCAGGCCATAGTCAAACAGCTCCTGCTCGCTGAGGCTGTCGCTTTTCACCGTCAAATGCGCGACCTGCACATTCGAAGCGTTGAACTGCAGGATGTTCGGTGGCGTCATCCCAGGCGGCAATATGCGGACGATGGTGTTGCAGACGGCGTTGATCTGGGCGATGGCCGCGCCAATGTCTGTTCCTTGCTCGAAGTAGACGCGTACCAGGCCCACGCTGGACAGCGACTGCGATTCGATGCGTTCAATGCCATTGACGGTGGTCGATAGCGCGCGCTCGGTGATGAACACCACCCGCTTTTCCATCTCCGTCGCGGGCAACCCGGGAAAATTCCAGATGACGATGACGACGGGGATGTCGATGTTGGGAAGAACGTCCCGCTTCAGCCGCCCGATCGACAGTCCGCCGAACAGAAACACGACCAGCACGCTGACCAGCACCGTGTATGGCCGACGCAGCGCCAGCCGAACAATCCACATCGGACTATGAACGTGCGCACGCGCGGGGCTGGATCAACGGGCCGATCGCTCGAGTTCAGATGACGGCGGTCGGTGCCAAGGAACGCAGAACCATGAAACGCCCCGCCAGTTTTCGGTCTGGGTGCACGCCTGTTACGGTGACAAGCCCACCCAGCGCGTCACCGATGTCTACGACACCCAGCGCAGTTTCGAGCAGCGGGGCGTTGGTCGGATCGGCCGATCACTACCAGGGTTGTCCGGTGCCTGTCTCCACGTATGACTTCAGACTGCCGAGGAAGTGCTTCCAGCTCTGCGAGATCATTTCTGGCGGCGGATCCTTCCACCCATCATGTTCAAAGGAGACCAAGACTGCGCCACCCGCGTCCTTGATTCGCCAGCTCAACGTCGTACCGACCCAACCCGGGCCGTCGTTGGCCACACAGGTCCAGCGAACGCTCTCGTTCGCCTTCATCTCGTCGATTCGGAAACGCATGTTCACCGGCTTGCCCTCTTTGACGAAGTGAAGGTTGGCCACGCCGCCGACCGCTTCAGGGACTTCTCCCGCCGCGTTCCACCAGCCACGGTAGCCGGCCTGGAGCGTGAGTGCCTCGTAGACCTTGCTCGCCGGAGCGGCAATTCGAATCTCGTCCTTGATTGCGATCATGTTGGCTCTCCCTTCATTGCGCGCGACTCTTGATTGATAAACCGGTCCAGATTTCTCAGACAGCCCGCCCAGCCCTCCTCGTGACTGCGGCGGATCTTCGGATCGGATGGCAGGACGTGCGTCAGCTCCAGCTCCGTTCGCGGCCCGAGGTCGACGAGCTTGATGGTCACGACGCTGTCGACCACCGCGAGGGGGGGAAAGCTCCAAGTGAAGACCAGTCTCGTCACGGGCACGATCTCGCGGTACTCGCCGAACTGCGCGTGTTCCTCCCCGCTCGCGTCGCGCATCGTCAATTCGTAGCGTCCCCCGACCCGGACGTCCGCCGAGACCTTGGTGGTCCAGCCCTCGTTCGCGAAGAACCACCGGGCCATCAGCTCGGGCCGCGTCCACGCCTCGAATACCTGCTTGCATGGCGCGTCCAAGACACGTCGGATCGAGATCCCCTCGCCTTCCCGCACGCCATCACTTCTCATTCTTGAGCTCCGAAAGAAGACGCTCGAGAGCATCGAGACGCCCGTTCCACAGGGTCGCCAGCTGGGTCAGCACCTTCGCGGCGTCCTTCAAGGGCTCCGGCCGGAGGCGACAGTGATGCATGCGTCCGCGCCGCGTTCGCTTCACCAGGCGCGCTTTCTCCAGAACACGCACGTGCTTTGAGACAGCCTCGAGCGACATGTCGAACGGTTCTGCCAGCTCGGTCACGCTCTGCTCCGCGCGGGCGATCCGCCGCAAGATCGCCCGCCGCGCCGGATGGGCCAGGGCCCGAAAAACGCTGTCGAGGTGGTCGGCAACACGGTCAACCATAAGGTTGACTATCAGCACCCAGCGCCAACTGTCAACCAACTAGTTGAGGTTCGAGTTCATTATCGATGTGGGTGTCATTGGCGATCGGTACTCGTAAACCTCCAATCGCCTGAGGGCTTTCTTGGGATCGCTCGACAGTCCTGATACCGGGCTTT
Organism: Polyangia bacterium; assembly: GCA_036268875.1. Classification (GTDB taxonomy): domain Bacteria; phylum Myxococcota_A; class Polyangia; order Fen-1088; family Fen-1088; genus DATKEU01. Next base: position 39,958 of record DATATI010000082.1, read on the forward strand.
TTCACTGTTCGCGCGCCACCAACACTGGTGCCCGCTGCGCGCCGTTCTGTACGTGCCAGAGCAGTTCGAACCGGCGATCGGTCTTGGTTGCGAGACAGGCGACGTCGCCGGCGCCGACGTCGATCGTCATCACGCGATCGGCGCCGACCTCTCGGCTCTGTTGTGTGTGGCCACCGTCGACGGCGCCACAATCACTGTCGGTACCGGTGACCGCGGGAGCCGTGTAGATTTCGCCCCCGGCAAATCCCGAGTAGGCGTGAATGGTGGTGGGACCGGCGACGATGGCCTTGCGGGCCACCCCGGCAACACTCACAGCCCCGCGGGTGGGCACTGCCAGGTGATCAGCGGTACCGGTGGCGGCGCAACCGAAAGCGAACGAAGCGACGAGCGACAGAATCGAAAGGGTCTTCATTGCGTATCCTCCTGACCGCTCTCTACAGCAAGTCGGGCGCCAATGGCCAAACCGACAGAAATACCCCGAGATTGTTCAGCTCCTGGCGACAACATCAACAGTTTGTCGGCACGATATTGGGTTCGGACACTGTCCGGACAAGATGAAGCCCGTGATGTGTGCCCGCTCCCATCCAACGGGCCGCGTTGAAATTGTCTTGACCGAAAACCGCGTCGTTTTTGCGCTCGCCACTCTCACCTACACTGCTTACACGAAGGTTTTCGTCAGCAAGGGCCCTTGCAGTTCTGATCGATATTGAGATAAACATTCTGCCAACCAAATGGGTGGCGGCCGGAATCGGGTTGATTCGAACGGAGAGGGGCATGACACGCTGCCGTCAGCGAGTACGGCGCGGGCTAATCAGCGCGGAATTGTGACGCGCGTGCGTTGGGTCTTTCCCGGAAGCGTGCTCAGCGTCATCTCGGGAACCCACGTCGTTGGTCGGGACGATTCTTGCGACTCCGTTCTCACGGGAAATGAGATCTCTCGGCGTCATGCTGAGTTTAGGTTGGATGGACCGATTGCAGCGGTGCGTGACCTCGACAGTCGAAACGGGGTGTTCGTCAACGGTCTGCCTTGCGATGACGCGCGGCTGTCCGGCGGAGACGTCATCCGCTGTGGCGAATGGATCGGCATCGTCGAGATGGGCAGTCACGATGGCCAAGGCTTCGGCGAGATCGCGCCCGGGTGGTTCGGGGGTTCGTCATTGCGCGCCGCCGTGGAGGCCGCCAGTCGGATAAGCAACGACTTGCCAGTCATTGTTCAAGGCGAGACGGGAACCGGCAAAGAAGGAATGGCGCGGGCCCTGCACGGCTGGAGCAAACGTCGGGGGCCGTTCGTGGCGGTCAACTGTGCGGCTTTGCCGGCAGAGCTGGCGGAGGCTGAATTGTTTGGTTACCGCAAAGGCGCCTTCACCGGTGCCGATACTGCGCGCCCTGGGCTTTTTCGGGCAGCCGACGGCGGCACCATTTTTCTGGACGAGATTCTCGATCTGCCCGCCCCGCTGCAACCAAAGCTGCTTCGAGTCTTGGAGGAACGTCGCGTTCGGGGTTTGGGCGAAACCCAGGAAATTCCCGTCGACATCCGCGTGCTCGCAGCCACGCAAGAACCCCTGGCCTCCGCCGTGAAAGAGCGCCGATTTCGTGCCGACCTGCATGCCCGTCTCGACGGGTTGACGGTGGTCCTCCCCCCGCTGCGGGAGCGAAAAGAGGACATCGTTTCACTCTTTCAAGAGTTTTTGCGCCAACATGCGAACGGTCCGACGCCGAAGCTTGAAGCCAAGCTGATCGAGGCCCTGTGCCTTTACGACTGGCCTCTCAACGTGCGTGAGCTGTTGCTTCTCACCCGTCGGCTTCTGGGTGTTCATGGGCGTGAGCCAACGCTGAAACGCTCGCATCTCCCGGAGCGAATCATCGCGACACGGGCAGACGTCGTTGAGAAACAGTCCTCGGCCGAAATCAGTCAAAGACCGCTCCGCCGCCGCACAGATGACGACACCGAGTTCGAGGCCTTCATTAATGCCTTACGCGCGAACGGCGGCAGCGTCTCGCGCGCCGCCGAAGCAATGGGACTCAGCCGCGCGCGCGCCTATCGGCTGCTGGCCGCTCACCCCGATTTTTCCGTCGATAGCGTACGTCTCTCATAATGGCGGGTAAAGCCGACATCGAAGGAGAAGTCCTAGCCGACGAAATCCGCCAGCCATCGGACGCCAGGCCCGAGAATCGCCTCGGCACCACGGTGGACAAGTACACCATCGTGCGGCAGCTCGGCAAAGGCGGCATGGGCGCGGTCTACGAAGCCCGCCACGCCAGGCTGGCGCGTCGATTCGCGATCAAGTTTTTGCTGCCCGAATTCGCCGCCAACCGGGAGGTCTTGCGCCGATTCGAAAACGAAGCCAAGGCGGCCGGCGGTCTGGAGCATCCGAATCTGGCGGCGGTAACGGACGTGGGGCAGGCGGCCGACGGGGCGCCGTACTTGGTGATGGAATTCCTGGAGGGCGAGGACTGCGCCAAGCTCCTCCGCCGAACCGGGCCGCTGCCGGTGCAACGGGCCATCGATATCGTACTGCAGGCGTGTCGCGGCCTGGCAGTCGCGCACAAGGTTGGAATCGTCCATCGCGATCTCAAGCCGGAGAACATCTTCATCGCCGCCGCGGGAGATGGTCGGGATCAGGTCAAGGTGTTGGACTTCGGCATTGCCAAGCTGCGCGTGACCGAGGCCAGCGTCGTGACCGGCACCGGCGCGACTTTCGGCACCGCTTTCTACATGTCGCCTGAACAAGCGCGTGGTGCGGGCGAGGTCGATCATCGGTCCGATGTGTGGTCGATGGGCGTCGTGCTTTACGAGCTTCTGTCGGGACAGAAACCTTTCACCGGTGAACAGTTCCTGCAGATCATCTATCAAATTCTCAGCGTCGAGCCGCCGCCGCTGGCCAGCGTTCGGTCTGGTCTCCCGCCTGAACTGCTGACGCTGGTCGAGCGCGCCATGAGGAAGAATCCGACGGAGCGGGTTCCCTCGGTGGTGGCGTTGGCAGAGGCGCTGGCCCCGTTCGCAGCAGCGGCGAACGCCGGGGTTCCGCAAACGCATTCCGTCCCACTGGTATCCGAGACAGTTGCCTCTCCGCAGACAAGGCCGCCGATTGCTGCGGTCGAGACTCGGAGCGGGCGCGGGCGAGCCATCCTCATCGCCGGCATCGCGGTGGCCTTTGCGGCGATCGTCGCCGTGGCGTTTGGGGTCGGTATGCGCAAATCGCCGCTGGCGGTGGCGCCACCTACGGCCGTTCATGCGATTGCGGCGCCCCCGGCCACGCCCGTTTCCATTCCGCCGCCGACACCATCCGCTGTGCCGGCGGCCGTCGCACCAACACCAGTCGCGCCACCACCTGCGTCGGAGCCCGCCGTTGCGAAAACCGTCTCTGGACTGTCCGGACAGTCCGAACACCGTTCGGACAAGCATCGTTCTCCCTCCGCCAAGCGAACCTCCACTCCCGTTCCGCCGCCGCCCGCGTCCAAACCAGCGTCACCGCAGGATCCAGCACGAGCGGGTCATCCGATCGAAATCGAAAAGAACGACCCATATGGGCGGTGATTCGGTGGCACGGCTTCTGCTTCAGTCGCGGGTCGTGGCTGCTCTGTTGTTCTCTTCGCTGCTTCAGATTGCGTCGCCGGTTGTGGCGCAATCCGACAACAAAGCGGCGGCGCGCCAGCACTTTGAAAAAGGTGTGGCCGCGTTCGATGACCGTCGCTTTGCCGAGGCCGCCGAGGAGTTCGACGCTGCGTACCGCCTGTCTCCGGCATTCGTTGTTCTCTACAACATCGGTCAGGTGGATGTCGCCCTCGGCCGGTCGGTGGAGGCGGTCGACGCCTTCGAGAAGTACCTCAAGCAAGGCGCGTCGACGATCTCCGACACGCGTCGCCAGGAGGTCCTCGATGAGATCGAGAAGCAAAGCGCCCGCATCGGCACCATCGCCGTACGTACGCTGCCAGAGGGCGCGACCGTGCGGCTGGACGGTGTGCTCATTGGTAAGACGCCGTTGCCCGGTCCGTTGCGCGTCACCGCCGGCCGCCACACCGTCGAGGCCGTGCTCGCCGAGCACACGCTGGAGACGCGCGAGATCATCGTCGCCGGTCGCAGTCACGAATCGCTCGAGATCACGCTGGCCTCGATTGCCGCGGCTGTGGCGCCGGCGCAGACGCCTGCGCCGAGTCCGCCGAGACCACCGCTGGGCGAGCACGCGGTCATCGAAGAGCACGTGTTCATGGAGAACCAGAACGCGGCGCCGCCCGCAGCCACGAAGCCCGCGGTGGAGACTGTCGTGACTCCGACACCGCATTCGTCGGTGAACTGGCAGCGCATCATTGGCGTGGTCATCACAGTCGGCGGCGTGGCCACGGCTACCGTGGGCGGCGTGATGGCCTTTCAGGGCAACAACCAGGCGAACGACGCCAAGGACCGACTGGCCATCGAAAGCGGCGCCGCCTACGACGCTGACAAAGTGATCTTCGACGACGGCAAAAGCCGCAACCAGCGTGGCTGGATAACGGCGGCGGTAGGCGCAGGAATCGTCGTGGGCGGCGTTGTCGTCGTCGCCACCGCTCCGGACAGATCGAGCTCCGTCGCACTCGCGCCCTCGGTGGGGGTGAGTGGCGGCGGTTTCACAATGAGCGGCGCCTGGTAGGCGTCAAAAGGAACGGGAGAAGTCATGTCGCGAAGTCTGGTTCGTTCGTTGCTGTCGGTGGTGGCGCTGTCGGCGCTGGTGGGTTGCACGGGGTCCGCGCCGGCCAAGCCGGACGGCGGCGGCGGCAAGGGCGGTGGCGGCATAGACGGCACCGACGGTGGTGCGACGGGCGGCGGGTCCGGCTCGACAGGCACGGGCGGTACGACAGATAGCCCGGACGGAGCGGCGGGCGTGGACGGATCGTCCGGCGGGACCCCGGGCACGGACGGCGCGGCGGCGGGCGCGGACGGATCTGCGGCGGGTTCGGACGGTGGCATGGCCGGCACCGACGGTGGCGCGGCGGGTGCTGGCGACGGTGCGGCGGGCACGGGTGGCATGGCGGGCGGCTTCCAAATGCCGGCGACGGCTCTGATGTTCGATGTCTCGACGAACGTCGATCCCGTGGCCCCGGGTGGGCGCGTTCGTTACACGATCAAGATCGGCAACGTCTCCCCGCAAGCCGTCGACGGCGTCAGCGTGAGCCTGTTGCTCCCGACCGGCTTGCAGTTCAACTACGCGAACGACAGCGAACCGAACACGGGCTGCGGAGCCTTCACATGCGGCGCGAACAACCAGGCGACTTGGACGATCGGTACCTTGGCCGCGGGCCAGAGCGCCACGATCCTCGTCAACGCGACCGTTTTGCAGACCGTTGCTGACGGTTCGTCGATTGCCACCTCTTTCAAGCTCGCGGCGACGAACTTCAACACCGTGAGCTTCAACAAGACCGTGCAGGTCCGCGCCCAGTCCTCTTCGCAACTCGCCACGGGCACGGCGACGTACCCGCTCACGCCCGGTCAGCGGTTCACGCTCGACCTCGACCTCGGCCAACTGGGCATGGTGCCCCTCGCGAACACGACCCTGGAAGCCACCCTCGCGCCAGGGTTGACTGTCGCATCCATCAGCGACGGCGGAACGCAGGCGACCGCAGGCGGTCCCATCGACTGGGCCATCGGGAGCGTGGGGGTGGGCGCTGCGCTTCACCGGCAGGTCGACGTCACGGTTGACCCGAACGTGCCCGCTGGGGCGCTGCTCAATGCGCGTGCGACGCTGGCGTACGACGGGGGCCTGGCGATCGACGCCGCGGCTGAATACACGCTCGCCGTCGTCAGCGCAGCGCCTCCGCTGGCCATTTCGGTCACGGCGACGCCGAATCCGGCGGTGCCGGGCGCGCGACTCCAGTATCGACTGACCATCACCAATCTCGGGACGAGGGCCATCGACGACATCGCCGTGTTCAACCCGGTGGCGCCCGGCTTGTCGTTCAACTATGCAAATGACTCCCAGCCAAACACCGGTTGCGGGTCGACCACCTGCACGGGCGATCTCGAGTCCAACTGGGCGATCGGTACACTGGCAGCCGGCGCGAGCACGGCCGTCGACGTCAGTGCCACTGTCGTCGCCAGCATCGTGGGCAATGGCAACCTCGTTCGATCTTCGTTCGTCGTGAGCGCCACCGGAGTCGCACAGCTCGAGACGGTCAAGACGGTTCAGATTTTCGACAGCCCGGCGGCGCAGCTCGCCCTCACAGCGACGGCCAACCCGATCACGAACGCCCAGGCCTTCACCTACAACCTCGACATCGGCCAGATCGGCGCCGCGCCGCTCGCTACGACGCAGCTTCGCGCTCACCTGCCTGCCGGCCTCACCGTCGGCACGATCAGCGACGGCGGCGCGAAGGACGCCGCCTCCGGCGACATCGTCTGGGCGATCGGCGGCGTGGCCGTGGGCGCGACCCTCCACCGAACCGTCGCCGTCACGGGTGATGGCTCGGCCGCCCCCGGGACAATCATCAAGGCGAGCGCTTCTCTCACCTACGACGGCGGCGCGGCCGTCGACAACCTCGTCGGCTATGACATCGCGGTGCTCGCGGCCGCGCAACCGATGACAATGACCGTAGCGGCCGGCACCGACCCGGCGATCCCCGGAATGCGCGACCTCTATTCAGCGACGATCACGAACACATCTGGGAGGGCCATCGACGGAGTGGGCCTGTTCCTGCGCGTGCCAGCCGGACTTCAGTTCAACTACGCGAACGACGCCGATCCCGACGCGGGCTGCGGCAATTTCACCTGTGTCCAGGGCAATGAGGCCGTCTGGACGATCGGGTCGATGGCCGCCGGCGCGGTTCAGATGGTCACGATCAACCAAGAGGTCCTCAACACGCTGCTCGCGGGCAGCCTCATTCCTTCGCCCTTCTGGCTCTCCTATACAGGGCAGACAGCGCCGATCTTCGTGGACCTGGTCGTCCCGACGCATCCCTAGTCGGCGTCCCGTCGAGAAACAGCGCCCGCGCCGGCGGCCTGATTGGCCCAATGGGCGGACGCTGCGTACAAAGCACCTGTAGGCGTCGGAAAGACCGCGAAGAGACATGTGCCGATATCTGAGGAAAAAATTCAGGTTCGTAGAAATTCAATATCAACCAACCATCAAAAGGGAGTTTTGAGATGCGCATTCGTTCAATGTCTCTGATTGTCGCTCTGTTTTCCTTGGCTATCGCCTCACCGGTTCTCGCCCAGCAGACGCCCGCCCCAACTTCATCCCCATACCCGGCTCCGGCTCCGGCCGGAACGGTTTCGCGGGCAGTCATCACCGCGCCTCAACAGTCGGGATTCACACTTTGGGGCATGCTTGATTGGGACGGGTACGGCGCCGGCGCTCGCTTTATGTTCCCGCTCGCCATTCCTTCTCTGTTGTCCCGGACCTCGCTCCGCGACAGCTGGGCGCTCGAAGCCGGCGTGGACTTCTTCCGCATCTCCGACACCTACTCCGGCTACGGCGGTTTTCACTACGACGAGATCCTGCCCACGGTAGGCATGATGTGGATCGTCTGGCTGAGAGATGACTTTGCCGTCTATCCGAAAATCGATGGAGGCTACGCCATCGGCTTCGACAATTCATACGGCGGCTGCGGGGGAGCCTGCGATCTGGGCGGCATCCGCGTCGAGGGAGCGGCGGGCCTTCTGTACAAGTTGCCTGGCGTCACCCTCCGCGCCGAGGTTGGCAACTACGGTCTCAAGGGCGGGGTGGCTTGGTTGTTCTGAAAAGCGCGCATCCGGACACCAGCGAGCCTCGACGTCCAGGAGGAAGGGAACACCATAGTCGTCGCCGTTGTCTTTCATTCCGCCGCTCAGCCTTGATTGCCTAGAGTCGAAAGGGTGTCGATGAAATCTTCGAGATGTCGGTTGTATCTGGCCTTCGGAATTCTCGGTGTCGCTGTTGGCTGTGGTTCAGGCGGCGCCGCCGACAGTGACGCTGCAATCGACGCCTCCGGTTCCGGCGGTCGCTCTCCCGACAGTGGTGCAGCCAGCACCGGCGGTGCTGGTGGTGCCGGCCAAGGCGGCGGATCCGCTGATAGCGGTGTGGTTGGCGCGACCGGTGGGTCAAGTGGAACCGGTGGTTCGGCGACACCGGACGCCGCAATGCCTGACGATGTCGGGAGAGGTGACGTCGCAGCCGATGTCGGAACCGGAGGTGGCGGTGGTCAAAGTGGAGGGGGCGGAACAGGCGGAAGCTCCGACGGTGGCAGCGGCGAGACCGCCGGTCCGGGGAAGCTGGGCGTCATCATCGTCAGCCAGACCCAACAGAACTTTCCGGCGCCAATTGGAAACGTGGTTGCGTCGGGCGCCGTCGCAACATTCGGCTTAAATACTGGAACAGACCCGTGTCAAACCACCACCACGGGTGCTTGCGAACTTGTCGAGTGCCCGCCGACATCGGGGACCAATCCCCAGACGCCTCCCTCCCTGTTGAATGCCGGCAACGTCACGGTCACGGGTCTGGCGATGGACGTGCCTCTCACGTATCACGCGACGCCAGGCTCGTATATCAGCGCTGCTTACAGTGGCTATTTGTGGACCAGCTCGCATCCGGCAACGGTGGTGGTGACCGGATCCGCTGATGTGCCAGCTTTCACCTTGAACGTCACGGCGCCCAATCCGATCTCGGTGACGTCACCCTCGGCTCAGAGTAATTCGACGTACACGATCTCACGTGGTTCTGCCCTGGCCGTCACCTGGACCGGCGGAGTCGAGGGTATGGTGACGGTGGGCGTCTCGAGCGGCACGACGGCCACCGGGCAAATCAGCATTTCCTGTTCAGTCGATGCTGCGACTGGTGCAGTGACTGTGCCGGCGCCCTTCATGGCGAAGCTCGGCGCCACGGGTGGCTTCTCTGCGGGCGTCACCAATGTCACGAACAAGACCATCGGGGACTGGTTGATGCACTTTCAAGCGGGGACCAGCAAGGACGAGGGTACCGCCACGTTCACCAACTGAGGCGGCCCGTGTAGATGAAGCATCCGAGCTTTCTGAACAGGCTTTGTAACCTCAGTCAGAGCGACAACCAAACTGGAGAGTGCAAGAATGTCTGAACGCATTGTTCGTCGCCACCTGCTGGCGATATTATCGGTCGTTTCGTTCGCCGCACTGTCAGGTTGTCAGTGGCAGTTCGTTCGCGATTCTGGGCCGCCGTCGCTTCTGCGAGGTGCGGGTCCGATCGTGGTGTCTTTCGATTACTCCCGCTTGATTGTCTCTGGAAAGAACGAACATGATTTCGTCCAGGAACGACTGGCGAAGGATCCGGCCTATGAAAAAAGCTGGAGTGACCTGAAGGCTTCGTTCGAGACGAACGTCGTCGCCGGGGTGGGTTACGAATGGCCGCCCGGTGCTCAGCCCGGCCCGGCGGGGCCAGGCGCGCACCTCACCGTCTTTCCGACTGCCCTCACCATGGGCAAGTACATGTTCGTCGCCGCGACGGCGACCCGGGTCGACGCCGACCTCAACTTCACGGTGAACGGGCAACCCGCCGATCAGATCAGGGGCAGCGGCGCCCAGGTCCCGACGATCACCACCCCCTCAGTGTACCAGCACATGCCGGCGGTTGCAGACGCCATCGGGCGCAGAGCGGGCCGTTACGTGCGGTCAAAGAACTGAACCATTACCGTTTTGGGAAATGAAATGGAGACTCTCATGAGAAACGCAAAAGAAAGACATCCGGCCCTTCGTTGGTACCTCATTTCCCTGCTGGGCATCACGCTCCTCTCGGGCGCCGCGTGCGGGGGAGGTGGTTCATCACCGGGTGGGGGCGCGGCGACCGAGTCGGGTCCCTTGTGCATTTTGAATGTTGATGAGGGGGTGTTTACGTATTGTGCGGAGTATGTCGGATATACGGAGAGTCTCTGCGCGCAAGGTCAGGGGATGTTCAATGCCCAGTGCCCAGCCGGCTACGTGGGCAGCTGCGAGACGGTGGGCAATGTGAACCCACGCCGAACCTACTTCTACGGGGCCGCCGTCACTCAGCAGATTGTCGCGTCTGTCTGTCCTGGCGGGAAATACGTGCCCGGCACTATTCCGACCGGCACCGGGGGAGCGACGGGACAGGGTGGCAGCGGCGCAGGCGGTAGTGGCACGGTCAGTGGCACGTGCGCCGACTTCTCGGCGTGCTGCGCAGCGACCACCAACTCAACGTTGAAGTCAGAGTGTCAGTCGGAGTACGACGTGCTCAAAGCGTCCGGCGACAGCATCTGCGCATATGCTGTGTCGACACTCCGCGCCGCCGGAGCCTGTAAGTAGAAGATCGTCATTCGCCGATCCCGAGCGTCGCCAGCGTCGGCGCGGACCAGGTTCTCGCGGGCACCTTCAAAACCGGGCGCAAACTGCCTACTCGCTCCCGGCGGGCGGCTCGGGCACGAACAAATCGATCATGCTCGGCGGCGGACAGGAAGCACTCGCACCCGCGACCGGACTTCGTCGATGGTCACTATCGCCCCCGCTTCGATGGACTGGGCGTGATCAGCCGCGCTCTTCGGCCCACCGCATGATGGTCGCGTCGGTGGCGCGCGCATCGCCCACCGCCGACCAGTGGACCGCCTCGATTCCCTTCGTGGCCAGGAACTGCACCCACCTGGGCGGCAGATTCATGTCCAAAAGGAGCTTCATGAGGCCTTGAGCGGCACCTCGATTTCCTCGGACCGCCAGGCGGCCCAAGCGAGCGTGGCGTGGATATCCACCGTCTCCAGATATGGATAGTTGGGCAGGATCTCATCAGCAGACCGACCCGCCGCGAGCAGCCCGAGAATCGTGCCCACGGTGACGCGCATTCCCCGAATGCACGGCCGACCGCCCATGATCGACGAATCGTGGGTGATTCGAGTCAACAGGTCTGTGGTCATCAAATTAGTTTACCAGCTCGCCCGTCGCGAGTCTCGGCGAGGGCCGCCGAAGCCGCTTCCCTGAATGTTAGGGGACGACGCCAATCAATCCGCGCCACCGGGAATGAGCGGAGGGCAGTCTCACTTTCCGCACCCCACGACTTTGAACTCAACCCGCCGGTCCAAGGCGTCGCTGGCGTCGTCGGCGCCGGTGCCGACCAGGTTCTCGCGATAGCCGACGCCGCTGACCTTCGACTTGTGCGACAGGCTGGGAACGTCGTGTTCCAGGCGGTCGCGGATGGCGACGGCGCGGGCCAGTGACAGGCGGTCGTTCAGTTGCTCCGAGCCGCTGTGGCTGGTGTGGCCGATGACGTTGAGGCAGGTGTCAGCCGACTGCACGGCGCGGGCGATCTGGCGCAGCCACATGGGGTAAAGCGCGCTGACCTTGGGATCGGGCCAGAACTCGGTGCCGCCGGGCCTGAAGAGAAGCTTGACCGCCAGGTTGTTGGTCGCAAGTCCCAGAGCGGCGATGCGCGCGAAGGCTTCTTCGGCGTCTTTCATGTGTCCAAGACGCACGTTGGTCAGGTAGATGCCGTTGAACGTGCGCAGCTGCTGGCCGTCTTTGCGCTGGGCAGCCTGGTTGTACAAGTCCAGCGCGTCGGCCCAGCGCTCGGCGTTGTAGGCACCGAGCGCGTCGGCCAGCAGCGCGGAAGTGGGCACCTGCTCGATGTAAAGGGCGTCGGCCGGATTTCCTTTCGGCGTCTCCGCGGTTCGCAAATAGCCGTCCACCGAGCGATCCCGCACCAAGGACGGACTGTCGCCATAAAATCGAGTCGGGGCGACATCCAGCCCGGTTTGCACGAAAGGCGTCACTGCCTGCGCCACCACGATGCCGCTCTGGCGATCCGACAGCGCCACGTTCAACCGGAAGCGATTCGGTTCTGGCAGCACCGTCAGCGTGCCGGTGATCAACCATCGTGCTTGCGAGGCGCCCTCGCCGTTGAACGCGACCTCTTTCAGGTTCTTGATGGTGGCCGCCAGGGACGTGGCCAGCTCGCGCTGCACACTTTCGCTGGCCCCGGTTTGCTGCCCAGTGCGGCCGTCCAGCAGGGGATCGATCACCAGGGTGCGCGAGGTGTCGAACGCGCCCAGTTGATGAACGATGTCGGTGACCACACGTTGCACGCCGTGGGCGAGATCGGGGTCGGGCGGCGGTCCCCCAAACGGCGGCCAAATACAAGCGCCAGATAGAAAAAGGGCGCACGCAGCGACGGTCGCCCAACCAAATACCGATCTTGTCATTTATTGCACTGCCGACTGTACGCGGCCCGTTCTGCGGGAGTCAAAGTCTCACCCAGACTCTCGCGCTCTAAAAGGTCCGCGCAGAGAGCGGACGGCGGCGCGCTGGGAGCATGGACGACCGGCGACGGCGTCCTGGGATCATCTGCCGGCGCCAACGTTTCTACCGCGGCGCCGCTGCCGTGCGCACGCTCGCGCTGTTTCGAAGACGGTCCAGGGTGCCGGGCCGGCGTCGATCGCGCTGCGGCTGCTGCCTTCTGTGGGGCGGCGGTAGGAGCTATTCCGGGAGCAGAAGCTTCGGCGGGCACAATTGCCTTCGGCGCCGCGGGCGCACTGGCACCCGGATTCAGCAGCGCCAGTTTGTTCCGACCAGCTAGCCAATAGGCGGTGCCTGACACTCCGATCGCCAAGATCGCCACCAAGATAATCATTCGGGACAGACGACCGGGCGTTGGAGAGGTGTCAGGCGACGCCGCCAGAGGGGCCGCCCGGACGTGCGTTGGCGGCGACGGAAGCGTCTCCTGCAAGGCAACCGCCGGAACGGAACCTGACGGCGTTACGGCGATCGCGGCCGCAATGGGTGGCGATACACCCAGCATGTGCGCGATGCGCTCGACCGACTGGGAACTGCCGGGTGGCCCGAACGGGCTGAGCGCAGCGGCCAGCGCCGCCACGTCCGGATACCGCAGCGCCGGCGATTTCTGCAAACAGCGCATCACGATGGCATCCAGTGCCGGTGGAATCTCGGTCCGGTAGACACGCGGCGGCTGGGGATTCTGGTCAAGGATGGCCACATAGATCGCCGGCAACGATTCGGCGTTGAAGGCCCGTCGAGACGTCAACAGCTCGTAAAGAACAACGCCCAGCGACCAGATGTCCGAGCGCGCGTCAGCGGAACGCGTGGATCTGACCTGCTCGGGTGACATGTATGGTGGCGAACCAAGCGTTGACGTCGTCTGGGTCAAGCCGGGATTGTCGGCGGATGCCGGGGTCTTTGAAATTCCGAAGTCGAGAACCTTGACGATGGACTTGCCGCCCGGTCGCTGGGCGAGAAACAGATTCGCCGGCTTGAGGTCGCGATGAATGATGCCCAGCGCGTGCGCCTCGGCGACCGCCTCGCACGTCTGCAACACGCAGTCGACTGCTTCTGCGATGGGCAGCGGTCCGCGGCGGGCCAGGGTCTGTTCCAGGTCCTCGCCTTCGAGATACTCCATCACCATGAACGGAATTCCGGATTCGAGCGAACCAACGTCCAGCACGCGCGACACGTGCTCGCCTTGAATCTTGGCGGCGGCCTGCGCCTCGCGCGTGAACCGCGTCACCACGTCCGGGTATTCCAATACGCTGGGAAGCAGCAATTTCAGGGCAATTCGTTGTTCAAGCTGGATGTGCGTGGCGGCAACGACGATCCCCATTCCCCCTTGTCCAAGGGTGCGACCGACGCGGTACTTGCCGGCGAGGATCTCGCCTTCTTTTACGGGGGCTGACTCTTTCGTCATTCGCCGACCCGGGGGCCGGGTCGGCGCGTACTGTAACTTCCCGGGCCGCTCCGGGAAAGCAGACCTCCGAATGACGCGAGATCCGGCGAATGTCAGTAGGAGGCACTCCAACTTAACGAGAACAGACACGACGAGAAGACGTTCCGGCAGCGGACCACAAAGTCGTAGTTACCCGCCGCCATCGAATCGTCCCCGCTGCTGATCGAAGCGACGTCAAACTGCACGCCATAGCCTGTCGCGAACGAGCATCCATCGGCGTCGTCGATGATGGCGACGTCCATGTCGTCGGTGCCGTCCAGGTCCGTGACCGTGTAGTCCATGCTCGTTCCGTCGGGCACGGCATAGGGACCCTCGATAGGCGCGCAATCACCCGGCAGCACCTCTTCCGAAATATCGGACGCCAGGACGTGCGTGCCACCACCACCGGAACCGGCGCCGTGGCATCCACCGGCGGCGAAGATCAGGCCGCACAACAACGCTCTCTTCAATTCCATCGCTCTCGTCTTTTTCATCTGTCGCTCCCTTGCTGGCGGGTTCATTTCTTCTTCTTGTTGCTGGCCGGCGCGGGCGGAGGAGACGCGGGCCGCGCGGGTGCGGCGTTCGGTCTCGCGCCGCCCATCACCGCGGCGGCCGGCCGTGCAGCCGCCACCGGCGGCGCACCAGGACCGCGCGCCGGCTGACCGGGTTGCGAGGCGCCTGCAGCCGGCGTTAGTCCCGGGTGTCCGGGTTCGGGTCGCCCGGCCGCCGCGCCGCCGGGACGCGCCTCAGCCCGATGGTCCTCCGCCCGCCGTTCCTCGGCGCGATGCTCTTCCGTGCGATGTTCTTCGTTGCGAATCTCATTGCCGCGTCGTTCCTCCGCGTGCCTTTCTTCTATTCGTCGCTCTTGGCCCCGCTCGGCACGGTGCTCTTCAATCCGTCGCTCCTCGGCGCGTCGCTCTTGCCCACGCCAGGCGCCGGCGCCCGGGTTGGAACGCCAGCCCTGGTTGTGTTCCGCGCGCCACGCCCCAGGCGCGTACGACGGCCTGGCCCTCCACGCCGCCGGCGGCTCATTGCGCCAGCCGTATCCGTACTCACGGCGGCCAGCGCCGTCGATCCAGTACCCGCGATAGTAAACGGCTCGACCGTCGACGAAGATGAAACGCGGCGCCATGTACGTCACGCCCGGGCGTGAGGGAAGCCAATAGCCCGCCGTCCACGACCAGTCGTAACCGGTCCAATCCCAAAAACCGTTGACCCACAGATAGCCCCACCCCGGTGCCGGCGGGCGAGATTCGGGGATCGGATCGGGCGGCGGCGACGTCGGGTAAAGCGACCCTTCCTCGACAGCGACGGCCGGTGGCGGCGGATCAGCCGCCGGCGGTGGCGGGGCGGCTTCCGCCACGACGGGCGCTGGCGCGGGTGCCGACGCCACCACGATGGGCGGTGGCACGGAAGTGGTGACCGTGCCGTCGGGCAACACGCGCATGACGCAGCCCGGGGTCACGGCCGGAACAATCAATCCAAGCAGAAGCCACCACGTTTGATTTCTCATCGAGAACTCCATTCGAGCGTTGTCATTTGTTCCCAAGCCTTTCGTCGCTGGCCTTCGTGTGGCGACGCCCAACGCAATTGGCGTGCCGCCCATTGCTGCCGCCGATTGGCGCGCAATCGTTGATAAGACCGGCAAATCTGCGCGTCGATCGGGGCTTGGGAATGTCTTTGGCGAGGCGCGAACGGTCCGCGAACAGTCGCTCACATAGGCGACTTCGATTTGCTTCTGCCACCCCGGATAAGGCATAAGCGTGCCCGAGGTGCGCAGAGAGCAATGACGCGTTTGACTGCTGCGGGCGGCCGGCCGGTCGTCCAGCACGGGACGGTCATTGGCGGGAGGTATCGGGTCGAGGCTCCGCTTGGCGCGGGCGGAATGTCGTCGGTCTTCGCGGGACATGACACCGTTCTGGATCGTCCCGTCGCGCTCAAGATCCTCAACCGCCCGGCTCACAGCGATGACCGCGCCACGCAGCGGTTACTGTGGGAGGCCAAGGTCACGGCGCGCATCATCCACGCTGCCTGCGTGCGCGTTTTTGACGGCGGCGTCGATCCAGAGGTGGGCGCCTTCCTGGTGATGGAGCGCCTCGACGGTGAGGACCTGCGGCGCTTCCTTCACCAGCACGGTCCTTTGCCGGTATCACTTGCCCTTGGGATGTTCGAGCAGATCGGCGCGATCGTGCACGCGGTTCACCAGGCGGGCGTCGTCCATCGCGATCTGAAGCCGGGGAACGTCTTCGTGCTCCGCGGCCATCCCTTCGGGGCCGTCCCTCGCATCAAGCTGCTCGACTTCGGGATCGCCAAGTCAGACGACAGTGGCGAGGCGCAACTGACCGAACCGGGTGAATTCCTCGGAACGCTGGCCTATGCGGCACCCGAGCGCTGGCTCTCCCCGACGGCGCCCGACGCGCGCACGGACATCTACGCCCTGGGCGCGCTGCTGTACGAGATGCTGAGTGGGAACCCACCGTTCCGCGCCGAGACGAAAGCCGCCTTGCGCCTCGCGGTTCTCAACGATCGGCCGCCGCCGCTTCTCGCCCCACGCAATGATCTCCCCGCTTGGCTGTCCGGCGCCATCGAACGGACACTTTGCAAGTCACCGGCCGAGCGATTCGCGGACGTGCCGTCTCTGATGGGCGCACTCGGCCTCGACCTTGTGGCGGAGCCGACGCCGACGCTGCGCACCGAACAAGCTTTCCGCGGGACGGAACGCTTCCGCGTCGAACGCTGCCTTTCTCGCGGTGCGGACACCGAAGTCTATGCGGTGCTCGATCTCGAACGAAACCAGACGGTCGCCCTCAAGCGCCTGGCCAACCCACGCGGCGAGGCCTTCCTGCGCCTCAAGCGCGAGTTCAGGACCGTCGCCGACATCCGGCACCCGAACCTCGTGCGCCTCGGTGCACTGTGGAAGGAACGCGACGATCTCTTGATGACCATGGAGTTCGTCGATGGCGTGCCTTTGCTCGATCACGTCGCCGGCTCGGAAGAACGGCTGCGGTCGTGTCTCGGCCAGCTTGTCAGCGCGCTGCAGGCTTTGCACGCGCGGGGCCTCGTGCATCGGGACGTCAAGCTCGAGAACATCATCGTCGATCGATCGGGGCGTCTGGTTCTGCTCGACCATGGTCTGGCGATGCGCTGGCAAGAAACCGGCGCGCCCGTCACTGGAACGGCGGCGTACCTGGCTCCCGAGGTTCTCGAGGGCCGAAGTGGCCCCGCGGGCGATCTCTATGCGGTGGGCGTCATCCTCCGTGCCGCGCTCACGGGAAAACCGCCCCGAACTCTCGACGGCCCGCTCGACCTGGCGGGCGCCGAGATAGCCATCGCGGGCCCCGACGATCTGCGCGCGCTCTGCATGCACCTGCACGCGGCCGATCCGGCGGCCCGTCCGTCCGCCGCCGAAATCCTCGACGCGCTTGCCGACCGCCCTGCTGGTGAGGCGACGCGTTCGTCTGCGGCGCTCGCCCCCGGTGAAACGTTCGTCGGCCGCGCCGAGGCGTTGGCCTTTCTCGACCGAGCGATCGCCGCTGCCGCCGACGGCACCCCGCACGCGGTGTGGATCGAAGGCGAAAGTGGCATCGGAAAATCCGCCTTGCTGGATCACCTGCGGCGACAGCTCGCCCAGCGTCCAGACACGCTCGTGCTGACGGGACGCGCACGCCACGGCGACGCGGTGCCGTTTCCGGCGCTGGACGAGGTGATCGACGATCTCTGCGCGTACCTGATGCGCCTGCCGCCGGCAGTCGCCGAGGTGTTGATGCCCAAGCGCGCTGCCCACATCGCGCGCCTCTTCCCCGGCCTGGCCGCGCTGCCGGCAATCGCCCGCGATCTCCGGAACGTCGAGGCGAAAGAGGCGACCTCTCAGATGCGTCGGCTGGCCTTCGACGGATTGCGAGAGCTATTCAAACGCATCACCGACAGCCGCTCGGTCGTGGTGATCCTGGACGACCTGCAGTGGATCGATGCTGACAGCCGCGCGTTGTTGGCGCACCTGCTCGACGGCTCGGGCGGACCACCGCTGCTGGTGCTCGGAGGCGTACGCAGTACCACCGTCAGTCCCGAGCTGCGCAAGCTGGCCGCCACGTTGGGAACACGCGTCCAGCGAATCGCCCTGGGCGCGCTGTCGCACGAGGAATCGTGTGCCCTTTTGCACGCTCGCTGGCGAGGACAGCAGAAGCCGGACGATAAGGCCATGGCTCGCTTGGCCAACGAAGGACATGGGATCCCGTTCTTTCTCGAAGTGCTGGCGTCGTCGGCATCAGTCGATCATGCCGGGCAGGGATGCGGACTTGACCAGGTGCTGGCCAATCGTGTGGATGCCCTGCCCGCGAAGACGCGCCTGACGTTGGAGATGGTCTGTGTCGCCTCGCGCCCCCTTCCCGTCGAGACCGTGCTGGCGGCGGCCCAGCTCGGCGATGTCCACGAGCTCGATCCGCTGCTGGCGGAACCGTTCCTGCGATCGGTGCGCTCTGATCGGCGGTCGGTCCTGGAGCCTTACCACGACAAGATCCGGGACGCCGTCCGCGCCGCGCTGCCCGAAGCGGCTGCCCTTGATCACCACCGCGCCCTGGCCGCCGCCCTCGAAAGTGGATCCCAGGACGACCCGGAACACCTCATCGAACACCTGGCGGCCAGCGGCGAGGCCGTGCGGGCCACGAAAATCGCCCTCGCTGCGGCCGAACTGGCCAGCGATCAGCTGGCGTTCGATCGCGCGGCGGCTCTCTTCGCGGTGGCGCTGGAGCACGGGGTCTTCTCCAAAGGAGAGCGCCTGGCGCTGCAGCGTCGGCGCGCCCGCGCCCTGCAGCTGGCTTATCGACGTCGTGAATGTGGCGAGATTCTCCTGCGCGCCGCCGAGGATGCTCCCGACGACGAGGCGGCGGCCCGGCTGCACACCGAGGCAGGCGTTCATCTTCTCTACAGCGGCGATGTTCGACGCGGGCTGGAGGCCCTTCAACCGGCCCTGTCTCGCGCCGGATTACGGGTGCCGACCAGCCTCGAAGAGACGATCGCTGCCACGACCAAGGCCATGGGTGCCATCGCCAGCGGCGGCCTCGCCGCCCGGCAACCGGAAGGAACGCCGTCACAAGAATCGCTTGATCGAGTGGAGCTGTGCTTGGTGCTGTCGCAGGGATTGGCCCACATCGATCTGCGGGTGCTGCCATTTGCTTGCGAAGGCCTGCTGGCGGCGCTGGAAGCCGGCGACGCGTGCTGCCTGCAGCGAGCCGCCGCCCTCTTCGTCATCAACAGCGTCGAGTACCTTCCCAATCCACTGGTCGCGCCGGTGCTCGCGCTCTGTCGCCGACTGACCGAAGCCGACCCAACCCCTTATGCGCGCGCGTCGCTGGACGCCGCAATCGCGGAGAACGCGCATTTCGAGGGTGACTTCCTCGAGGCGGAGGCGGCATTCGAGCGCGCCGAACGAGCGCTGCTGGACAGCTGCCCGGAAGCGACGCGTGAACTGGCGACGGTGCGCGATCTGGCTGTTTTTGTGCAGTACGCGCAGAAGGGCGACTTTGCGACGCAACTTGATCGTACCCAACGCTGGCTTGCCGAGGCCGACGCCGCCCAGGACGTCTATCACGCCAGCATGCTTCGCGTGGCGCATGCCATCGTCTGGATTGCTCACGATCAACCCGCGCGCGCCCGAGCCGAGCTTCGGCGCGCTCAAGAAGAGTGGCTCGGTGAGGCGGGCGTCTTGGAGGTCGGCGCGGCGCTGTACCACGACATCATCGACCGCTATGAAGAAAAGGATCTGGCGTCCGATCACGAAACCAGCGCGCGCTCGGCCCTGCTGCGAAGTCCTGCCGCCGACACACCATTCCTGGGTGGATATCTCCGACTGCAGCAGGCATGGAAAGAACTTCGCGCGCTGGCCGCCGGGACGTCCGACGCGCGCGCGGGCGCCGCGCTGGTCACCGAGATCGTTTCTGGCCTGCGCGCCAATGGGCTCACGATCTGGTCGGCGGTGGCCGACGTCCTGGAAGCAAACCTTGCGTTCTTGAACGGCGACCGCGAACCCGCTGTACGCGGCCTGGATTCCGCCGAGACCAAGTTCAAGCGCGCCGGGATGGCCTGCCTGGCAGCCTGCGCGCGCCGGCGGCGCGGAGAATTTCTCGAGGGCGAGTTGGGCTCACGCTTGCGCGCGGAAGCCGACGCTGAGCTGCATCGCCTTGGTGTGGCGAACATCGAACGCTGGACGCGGGCTTACTGGTCAATGTTCGACGCAGAGGCCGCCCGCGCGCGAACCGCCAACGGCGCCCGTGACGAGCCGCCCCTCACGACGGCGGGACCTTCAGGCGCTTGAGCTGCAGCTTGAGGGCGCGCGGCGAGACGCGCAGGCGCTGCGCCGCCACCAAGAAATCGCCCGCGCTGGCGGCCAGCGCCGATCTGATCTCGTCGGCCGGAAGTCGATCGGCGGCGGGCGCCAGCGTGCCGTTTTCCAGGCGCTTGTAAAGATAGCTCTTCGAAACGCCGAGGCGCCGCGCCGCCCGCTCACGGCGGAAGCCCTCGAATTGCAGAGCCGCCAGGATGTCCGCGTCGCTGATCTCCCGCGTGGAACGCTCGGGGGTTGCGGGCGCTGCCGCTTCAGCCCGGGTCACCCAGGTGCCTGGCCCGCCCAGGATGTCCTTCAGGTCGTCGCCAATCCGGGCCCGCGCGCGGCCCCGGTTCTCCACTGCGAATTTGAGGGCGACGTTCGCCAGTTCGCGAACGTTGCCCGGCCAGTCGTGCCGGGCCAGCGCGGCGACGTAGGCGGCCGGCACGAAAGGCTCAGCATCGGCAGACGCCGGCTCAAGGCGATGGCTTTCCTTCATCGTCGCCAGCCGCTCACGTAGAAAATGGTAGAAGAGCAGCCCGATATCGTCGCGCCTGGCCCTCAGCGGCGGAACGTGAATCTCGTAGGAAAAGCGGCGAAGAAGCGGCTCACGAAACTCCCGGCGCGCCACCGCCGATTCAAGGTCCGAGTCGGTGGCCGCCACCAGACGAACGTCCACCTGGCGGGTGCTCCCGCCCAGCGGCTGGATCACGCCTTCTTGCACGGCGCGCAGAAGGAGGGCCTGCACGTCGAAGGACACGTCCCCGATCTCGTCGAGAAACAACGTGCCGCCACTGGCCTCGGCGAAGTAACCCTTGCGCTCCTCGAAAGCGCCGGTGAACGCGCCACGCCGGTGCCCAAACAGCTCCGAGGCGGCCATCGATGACGGAACGCCCGCGACATTGACCGCGACGTAGCTGGCATCCGCGCGCTTGCTGAGCTTGTGAATGGCGGCGGCCACAAGCTCTTTGCCCACGCCGGTCGCCCCCCGCAGAAGAACCGGGACATCGAGGTCGGCCACGCGGTGGATCTGCTGTCGCAGCCTGCGCATGACGGCACTCTCGCCGATGAGGCCGGGAATGGCCGGCGCCGGTTCGGAGTCGTCGTTCCAACCGATCCACAACGCCAGATCGCGGCCGCTCAGGACCACGACGCCCGCCTCCAACTCGGCCGCGCCGATGCGACGTTCGCCGTGCAATGGAATACCGTCTATCTCGACGACGGGCGAAGCGGCCGCGAATGAAAAGACCAAGCCGTCGCGCTCGCGCGTGATCAGCAGAGGGCTGCGCGTCACGCGCGTGCTCGCGAGCGGTCCCGTCAGCTCGCCGGTTGGCCGGCGAAACGTCGGAATCATCCGACCGATGGCCAGGGCCCGCCCAACCTCCGCCGGCTCGTCATCGAAAAGGACGGCAAAGTCCCCGACGCGCGACGCAAGCGGGTGGGCAAGCACCCGCGCTCCGATGAAACGATGGCCTTCTTCGTGGGTGCCGGTCGGAGTGGAAAGTGTGGCCTCGTTTTGCATTGGGGCGACCGAATATATCGTCTGCGCCCCGTCCTCCCAAGCGCCCGCCGTCCGGTCCATCACGCCGCCTTCCGTCGTGGGGTTACCCGTCGAGAATGACGCGCGGATCGACGAGCGGGCGCAGTGTCGAGCAGATCGAAACCGGTCCACGAAAAGGTGGCAGCGACGGAACGTGGGTAGGGTCGTTGCAAGTTGATGGCACCGGTCAGCCGATCCAGCGAGGGCGCTTTGCCCGTTTGGGCGAGGGCCCGCCGAAACGCCGCGCTGAACGAGCCGTCGAAGGTCTCGGACCAGGCGCCCGCCGCCGCCAGCACGAACACCTCGGCGCCGGACCCACTGACTCCGCGCAGGAACTCATCGGCGATCACCCCACCCGCCGCGCAACAGTCGACGATCAGCCACAGCTTTCCAGGTCGGCGCTGGCGCCTCAGGGCAAGCTCGACCAGTTCCTGAGCCCGAAGTCCGGTGGCCGCCGCAGCATCTTTGGAGAAGCCTCGGCAACACAAATAGTGGTCGCCGTCGACGACGCAGCCGTGACCGCTGAAATAGATGGCCATGGCGTCCTCTGGTTCCAGAGTGCACCCCTCCAGCCACTCGGCGAAGGCGGCGCGCAGCTCGTTGACAGTGAGGTTGGACGCGAATGGAACCACGGTATAGGCGCGCGATTTGAAGAGGCGACTCATGCGATCAAGATCGGCAGGCACGTCATCGAGATCTCTCAGAACGCCCCCCGGGTTTCCCACCCCGATCGGCACGAAAAAGCGACGGCCCGACGCCTTCGGCCGCGGCGCAGTCAAACGTTGTGGCGTCCGGGCCATCGGCCTTCACGAACCCCACGATCGCTCGAGCGCGCCGGCGATTTCATCGCGGAGCTCGGCGTGGACCAGGTACGAGGCCAACTTGTGCGTCTCGACGAAGTGGTGCGGATCGCCGTGGCGGACTTCGACGTCGACGATGTCAGAGTGAAAGATCGGGGCCAACCGCTTGATGGGCACCGACCAGACGTCAGCGGAAGCGAAGAAGTTGCTCCAGCGGCGCACACCCGGCCAGGGCGCGCTCGGATCGCCGCTGCGGTTGAGGAACTGGCCGAGGCGTTTGAGCATCGGCTCTCGAATGAGCTGCGGCGTGGCCATGGGCGAGCCAACGGTGATGAACGTGTCGACACGATGAGGGTGAAGGCAGAGACCTTCGTACGCGATCGTCGAGCCGAGTGAATGGCCGATAACAATCCGGGTGTCGGACGCCAGCGCCGCCTTGAAGCGCGCTTGCACCTGAAAGAAGGCGCCCTCGGGAACCGTCGGATTCGGGTTCGTGACAGGACCGTTCTGCATGTAAAGCGCCGACTCGCGCACCATGCGATTGACCAGCAGAGCGATCGGACCGACCGGCTCGCCCCACTCATCCCAGAGTGCGAGCGCGTCCGCCGCGCGGACCGTGCCGCGCAGAAGCGCGTAGTACGCTGACAGGAGATCGTCTCGCAAAGCGATTCGCTTCGGCGCGCCCGTCTCCTCTCTTCTCCGTCGGAAGAGATCGGCCCAATAGACGACGGTGACATCCTCTTCCCTGGGCAAGCGGTGCGGGTTGGCTTTCCCCCACGCGGTCTGTCTCACGCCGGCAATCATCGAACGGCACCAGGTTTTGTGAAGGAGTCTGGGATCGCGTTCGAACATTCGCATACCGTGGACAATGAGTATTTTCGCCATGGGCACCGTTCCTTTAACCCCTTAGCATTTCAAGTCGCGCGCCAACGCAAGGGCCGCCGAACGTGGGAGATGGCAAACAGAAGGCGGCGTTCGGTGGCGTCCGGACACGTCTTGACAAGGTTCGAACGACCGACTGGACCCCAGATGAGCATCCCGCCGATGCGAAGGTGCTTCCCTCGCTCCTGCGGCTGCCAGACCGAGGTCGTCCCGTGGAGATGACATTTCGGTTGGCGCCAATTTGCGCCCCAGCCGGTGCGATCGACTCCCAAGGGCTGCAAATGATCCTCGCCGTGGATCAGGTGATCGGCGCGACCGATCCAACGGTGCGCTGGGCCTGTCGTTGTTCCCCGCCGACCACCAGTGCGGCGTCCTGTCCATGGTCAACGTCGATGTCGTCGAGAACAATGCGGTTCTAATCGCCGCGTCTCTGGCGGCGACGATGCCGATGGGCGCGACGCCGACACGCGTGACGCTGGAAGGCGCGGCGGCGCACCTATCGAACCGCGGCGACGCCAACCCCCGCATTACATCGGCCTGGCGACGGGCGGTCTGCCCAACTGCTCGCCTGGCGCGCCGGCGCCAACGAGAGACGGGACGTCATTAATTCAAGTTAGGCTCTGCCGCCAGCCCGGCAAATCCGCCAGCGGCGGCAGTTCGCTCCAACAGATCGTCTGCTGTCGCAGCATCGCGAGTCAGCATTCGGGCGTAAGCCCCCAGGGCGCGTCGGTGAGCGAGCAGCGCGTGGGAAGGGTTGGAAATCACGCTCAGCGACCTTCGCTGGTCGCTGGTCGCTGCGCCCATCGGCGGCCACCAGCGCTCCGGCAGTCATGACTGATCCGTCTTGCGGTTCATGAGAAACCTTCCTTCGACCTCGTTCGATGAAAACAGGTCATCGTCTGATACGTTGTCGTTTTTGGGAGGGAGCGGGCGGCAAGCATTGGACGGTCAGCGACAGCTTCAGGCGCGGGCATCGGGTTTCTCGAACGGCAGGCTGACAGTGACTATGGCGCCGCCCTCTGGTCGGTTGGCAGCGGTGATGCTGCCTTGATGCGCGTCGATGATCCGCCGCGCAATCGCCAGCCCCAGACCGGTGCCCTTGCCGCCCCGCACATCGACACCGGTATAGAACTGTTCGAAGGCGCGGGGGAGATCGGTGGTCGAAAAGCCAGGTCCTTCATCGCCGATGCTGATGTTGACGGCTCGGTCGCTCGCCCGGATTGTCACCTGGACGGCGCGGTCCGGGGACGAGTGTCGAAGGGCATTGTCGAGGACGTTGATAAAAGCGCGCTGCAGGCGATCGGGATCTCCGGCCACCGCGGGCACCTCGGCCGCGTCCAGGGAAACCGCGACCTTCGCCAGATGGAAACGCACGGTCATGGCTTGCACGGCGCCATACACCAGGCGCTGCAAGTCGACGGAGCGCTTCTCCACCGTCGAGACGCCCGCCTCCAGCTGGCCCAAATCCAATAAATCTTGCACCAGCGCCGCCATTCGTTGCGTCTCTTTCAGTGCGGTGCCGAGGAATTGCGAACGCCGGCCCGTTTCGTCGGGCGCCACGGTCTCCAGGGCTTCCAGCGTGGCCTGTACGTTCGTCACCGGGGTGCGCAGCTCGTGAGAGGCGCGGGCCAGGAACGTCCGCCGCTCCCGCTCGCTGTTGGCCAGGCGCTCACTCATGTTGTTGAGCGACCGGGCCAACTGTCCCACCTCGTCGTGACTACGCACGGGCAAAGTCCGGCCGAAACGGCCGTCGCCAATCTCCGCGGCGAAGTCGCGCATCCGTCTGATCGGAGATGCCAACCGGCGCGCCAGATAAAAACTGGCCAACGCCGCCGCGCCCAGCACACCCAGGGAGGCCGCCATGATGGTCGCCACGGTTCGTCGCTCTTGCTGGCGCAGGCCGGCCAGCGTGCGGGACACACGGATGACACCCAGAAGATGGCCGGCGCGAATCAACGGCAGTACCTCGAACTGACGATCATCCAACGAAGCGACGCCGACCGCGATGCCCGACGCTGGCTGACCGGACAACGCCGCCGACACCCCGGGCACCACGCGCCAGTCACGGATCTGGCGGTCCTCGTTTGGCGACGAGGTGGCGATCAGCTGACCGTTCGGAGAGAAAATGCGGACCCACAGGTCCTCTTGCGCGCCATGCCTGGCCGCCAGCAGCTCAGCGTGGCGGCGATCCCCGATCTCCATCCAGTCGGCGGCGGTGGCGGCGATCGCCGCTGTGCGCGCGGCGAGATCGACGCGATTGGCGGCCACGACATAGTGGTCAAATGATATCAACGCGCAGGCGGTGGTCAGGACGGCGCCGGCAGCCGCCACGCCCACGTGCGAAGCGAATAGTCGGCCAGGCAGGTTCAAATCGGCTCTCGATTACGAAAGTCGGTAGCCGATCCCGGGGACTGTCACCAGCCGTCTGGGACGGGAGGGATCGACCTCGACTTTCTGGCAGACCGTCCGGACCACGGCCTCCAGAAAAACGGTTGTCTCTTCGTTGGAGGCACCCCAAATTCGCCGTGACAGCTCGGTGCGAGTGGCGACCCGACCGCGTTCCGCAAGCAGCACCTCCAGCAACCGGAACTCGGCGCCGCTGATGGCGACGCGCCGGCCATCGATCAGCACATCGCTGGTGATCGGATCCAGGGCCAGGCCTGCGAAGGAAACGCTCGGGCTGGTCGGCGACGTCAAGAGGACGGTCTTTTCGGCGATGATGCGATTCATCTGATCAAGCAGCAGTTGATCGGCAGCCAGCAGCGAACGGGCCTTCCGTTCGCGGTCGAGCACGGAATGAACCCGCGCCACCAGCTCTCGGGTGTTGAAGGGCTTGGTCACGTAATCATCAGCACCGACCTCGAAGCCTTGCAGCCGATCCGTGATCTGGTCGCGCGCCGACAACATGATGATCGGGATCTCCGATTCGCGGCGGATGTCACGGCACACGTCCATTCCATCACGGTCGGGCAGGATCAGGTCCAGCACGATCACGTCTGCCCTGCACTTGCGTACGCTCTCGATACCGGCCGCCGCATCGGCGGCGGTGGCGACGTCGAATCCTTCTTTTGCAAAGGCATAACTCAGGCTGTCACGCAGCGCCGCCTCGTCGTCAACAATCAGGATGCGGGGAACGATCATCCGCCTATGCTAAGGGCGTCTCCGACGGCATTCAATGGACGCAGGCGCGAAATCCCCGCGTTGACCAGTTGGCGATCGATTGTGGCCGCACAAAAACTCGACGGCGAATCCCCTGGTGTTCGCTTTTTTGACGGCGGTCGAGTTTTTGGGGCATTCAGCGGCCTGACGCCTGACGAAGCGTTCTTCAGAAGCGCGCCGAACCTATCGGCGGAGTTCTACGCTGCCCGAGCGAAGGCCCGCGAGCTACGCTTGGCCCTGAACCGCGGCCAGGACGGTCCTTTGCCCTGATCTCCTCACAACACCGCCTGGGCCATCTCCGTCGGCCGGGGAGGCGCGAGGTGATCGACGAACCACTCCCGCGCGAGGGCCGCTACTCGCTCGAGTGTGCCCGCTTCCTCGAAGAGGTGTGTTGCGCCGGGCACGATCTCGATCTTCTTCTCCGCTCGAAGCTCTTGAAAGGCCGCCCGGTTCAAGCTGATCACTTCGCGGTCGGCGCCGCCTACGATGAGCAGCGTGGGCGCGCGAACAGACACCAAGGCCTCGCCCGCGAGATCGGGCCTGCCACCACGTGACACGACCGCGCTGACCTGGTCCGGCAGTCGCGCGGCAGCGACCAGCGCGGCCGCCGCACCGGTGCTGGCGCCGAAGTAGCCGATGGGCAAGGGCTGCGTCTCCGCGTCGTTCCTCAGCCAGCGCGTGACGGCGGCGAGCCGCCCAGCGAGTAGCCCGATGTCGAACCGGAGATGGCGCGTGAACCTCTCCTGCTCCTCCTCTTCGAGCGTGAGCAAGTCGACGAGAACAGTCGCGAGGCCGGCCTGCTGGAGCGCGCTGGCAACGTAGCGATTCCGAGGACTGAAGCGACCACTGCCACTGCCGTGGGCAAAGAGGACGACGGCGAGTGCGTCGGCCGGTAGCGCGAGGTCGCCTTGAAGGATCAGGTCGTACCCAATCGTCACGGAGATTTGCCGCTCTCGCAGTTCCATTGCGATGCCTCCTCGAGGACCAAGCCTCGATAAAGTGTAGGGCTCCGTTGTTCGAGGTGGTAGCGGAAGAGCGAGTTTTGTCCTGGCGGAGGTCCCGGCGCGGCGCCTGATCCGGCATCCTCGTCGCATCAAACTGTCCGAGTAGGCCGATCACGTTAGCCGCATCGGGCAGACTGCCGCCCGAGGCCCCCGCCTTCGGGCGGGGGCCGTGATACAAACGCATGCTGAATGCTCGATCGCCTGATTGATCTAGCAGTCCATCGGCGGTCATTGACGCTGGTGGGCACGCTCGGCGTTGCGCTCTTCGGTCTCGTCACGCTGACCAAGCTGAAGATCGAAGCGTTCCCGGACGTCACCAACGTCCAGGTGATGGTGATCAGCCTCTACCCCGGGCAGGCCGCCGAGGAGATCGAAAAACAGGTCACCATCCCCGTCGAGCGCGCGCTGACCGGCGTACCGCGCTTGCTGGTCCAGCGATCGATTACCTCGTTCGGTCTGTCGCAGGTGATCCTGACCTTCGAGGACGACGTCGACATCTACTGGGCGCGGCA
Source organism: Polyangia bacterium (assembly GCA_036268875.1). GTDB lineage: Bacteria > Myxococcota_A > Polyangia > Fen-1088 > Fen-1088 > DATKEU01. Next base: position 67,808 of record DATATI010000082.1, read on the forward strand.
GCAGGTTGCCGAGCGCTTGCCAGAGGCCGAGGTCCCGGTGGGCGTGGAACCGCACATGGGTCCCAACGACACGCCGGTCGGGCAGGTCTACCAATACACCCTGGAGAGCGCCACGCACTCGCCCAGCGAGCTGCGCAGCTGGCAGGACTGGGTGGTGTCGAAGAACCTGATGCGCGTGGCCGGCGTGGCCGACGTGGTCAGCTTCGGCGGCTTCCAGAAGGAGTATCACGTGCTGGCTGATCCCGGCCGGCTGCGCAACAACAACCTGTCGCTGAAGGACTTGATAGACGCGGTGGCGTCGTCGAACGGCGCTACGTCGGGCGGGTATATGCCCGACGGTGAGGCCGAGTTCGTGGTGCGCGGCCGGGGTTATCTGAAATCCCCGCGTGACATCGAGAACACCGTCGTGCGCGCCAGCAACGGCACGCCGGTGCTGGTGCGCAACATCGCGCGCGTCGTGCAGGCGTACACACCCCGGCGGGGGGCGGTGGCGCGCGGCGAGGCCGTCGATTCGGTGGAGGGGACGATCCTGCTCCGCCGCGGGGAGAATCCCAAGGACGTGCTGGATGGCGTGCACAGCGCGGTCGAGAGCATCAACCGGGAGATCTTGCCGCCGGGGATGAAGATCGTTCCCTTCTACGATCGCACCAAGCTGGTCGACACGACGCTTAGGACCGTCTCGCACAACATGCTGGAGGGCATCGCGCTGGTCAGCGTGATCATCTGGATCTTCCTTCGCGCGATAGTCGGCTCGTTCGCGGTGTCATTGGTGATGCCGCTGGCGCTGCTGATGGCCTTCGTGGGGCTGAACTACGCGGGCGTGCCGGCGAACCTGCTGTCGATGGGGGCCATCGACTTCGGGATCTTGCTGGAGGGCGCGGTGATCCTGGTCGAGAACGCCTACCGCCACCTGTCGATAGAAAAACCGCCGCCCGAGCGGGTGGCCCACGTGGTGGCGACGGCGGCGAAGGAGGTGGTGCGCCCGACGCTGTTCTCGATGGCCATCATCGGCGCGGCGATGATGCCGATCTTCACGATGGAGCGGGTGGAGGGTCGCATCTTCCGGCCAGTGGCGCTGACCTACGCTTTCGCGCTGGGCGGAGCGCTGCTGTTCACCCTCACCACCGTGCCGGCGCTGACCGCGGCGCTGCTCAAGCACCGGCCGGTGAAGGAGGTGCACCCGGCGTTTCTGGTCAAGCTGGAGGCCTGGTACCACCGCGGACTCGGCTGGACCATTCGCCGTCCACTGCGCACGGCGCTGGTGGCGCTGGGCGTGGTCGCGGTGGCCATCATGCTGGTACCGCGCCTGGGTTCGGAGTTCCTGCCCCCCATGAACGAGGGCGACATCCACATCACCGTCACCATGCCCAGCGCGGTTTCGTTGCAGCGCGGGGCCGATGTGCTGCGCGAGACGCGCTTGGTCCTGCTTTCTTTCCCCGAGATCAAAGACGTCCTGAGCGAGCAAGGCCACCCCGAGGACGGCACCGATGACGAGACGGCCAACCAAGCCGAGATATTCGTCATCGTCCGGCCGGAAAGCGAATGGCGCACCGGCCGCAGCAAGAAACAGCTGGTCGAGGCCATGCGCGCCACGCTGGAGCGGCGGCCCGGCGTCGAATTCGACTTCAGCCAGCCGATCAAGGATCGGGTCGAAGAGTCCATCTCCGGCATTCGCGGGCAGGTGGTCATCAAGATCTACGGCGAGGACCTGGTGCTGATGCACAAAAAGCTGGAGGAGGTGTCCAGGATCCTGAACAGCGTCCGCGGCGCCAGCGAGGTGGGCATCTATCGCGCCGGCCGCGCGCAGCACCTGGTGGCCGACATCGATCGCGAGGCGACCTCTCGCTATGGCGTGCCGGTGCGCGAGGTCGAGGACGCGCTGGAGAGCGGCCTCAGTGGCCAGATCGCCACCTGGTTGTGGGAGGGCGAGCGCAAGGTCGGCGTGCGAGTGAAGCTGCCGACCGATCTGGGCGCGGGCGGCCGGCAGGCGGTCGCACGGCTGGAGATCCCCGTCGGTCAGGCGCGCCTGGCCTTGTCGTCACTGGCCACACTGCACCTTGACACGGGGCGCACCCAGATCAACCGCGAGCACGGGCAGCGGTTCTTGGCCTTGAAGTGCAACATCGAAGGCCGCGACATGGGCAGCTTCGTCGAGGAAGCCCAGCGGCGGGTCCGCGGAGCGGTGAAAGTGCCCGAGGGTTATCACCTGACCTGGGGCGGTGAGTTCGAGAACCAGCGCCGCGCGATGAAGCGCCTCAGCCTGATCGTGCCGATCTCCGTGCTGGTGATCTTCCTGCTGCTCTATGCGACTTTCCGCGCGGCGCTGCCGGCGGTGGTGGTGCTGCTGGACGTTCCCTTCGCCACCGTGGGCGGCGTGTTCGCCCTGTACATCACCGGCACCGAGCTGTCGGTGTCGTCTGCGGTCGGGTTCATCACCTTGTTCGGCGTATCGGTGATGAACGGCGTCCTGATCGTGACGTACATGCGCCAGGCGAAGATCGCGCCGGGCGCCACGGCGGATAGCGTGCTGTCGGTGGTGGCTGGGCGCATCCGCCCGATCTTGATGACGGCACTGCCGGCGTCGATCGGCTTGTTGCCGGCGGCGCTGTCGCACGCCATCGGGTCGGACACGCAGCGGCCCTTCGCCATCGTCATCGTCGGTGGTCTGCTGCCGGCGACGGTGCTGACGATGTTCCTTTTGCCAACGACGTACGAGCTGGCCGATCGCTGGTTCGGCGCCGGCTGGCGGCAGCGCCACCCGGAGTCCTTCGAAGAGTAACCGGCTGCGGACAGGGAGTGCAACCTCGGCTGTCTGAGCGCGCCATGGGCCGAGATAAGGCGATTACGTCCCGCGCACCGTCCGCCGCCCCGTTCGGGTGGCGGACATCTCGCGCCGGATATTTTGAGGCCGCCACCGGCCGCGCATGACCGCCCATCAGTGCTGGGGGTGAGCGAAGCCCGACCGGCATGCGGCTATTTGCCGGCTCTTTTGCTCGCCTTTTCGGTTTAAAGTCCGGCCGTGAGCAAACCGTGTTTGGTTTTTTCGCTGTTGCTGTTGGCGTGCTCGTCGTCGCCAACGGTGCCAGCGGGCGGCGCCGATGCAGCCAGCGGCGGCACCAAGCCATCCCCGAGCGGCGGCGCCGGCGGCGGCGCCGCAGGAGCCGCCGCCCCTCCGGGCGCGGGTGGCGCGGGCGGTCGTGTCGCGATCGACGCCAGCGACGACCTGGCCGCCGACGCAGCCACCAGCGACACCGGCGCAATTGACACCATAACCGATGATGGCGCCACCGCCGGCTGCGAAAGCACGCCCAGCGACGACTTCTCATCCGCCGCCCTCGGCCCCTGCTGGAAGCTTCTCAACGGCACCGCTGGCAACCCACTCATCACCACCACCGTGGCCGCCGGCGCCTTGCACCTGCGCGCCAACGGCAACCAGAACGGCGTCTGGTACCGCACCAGCACCAAGTCACTGGTTTACAAAGAATTGACGGCGGCGAATTTCAAAGTCACCACCACCGCCCACCCGCGCAAAGCGACCGCACCCACGATGCTGCCGACCAAGGACCTGCACGTCGGCGGCGTCATGGTGCGCGATCCAGCGTCGAACGGCGGCACCACAGAAAGCTATCTTTTCTTGATGGTCGGCCACAGCGAGAACAACGACGGCACCATCCACCAGGGCGTCGAGTTCAAGACCACCGTCAAAGGTTGCAGCGACTACAACGAACCCGACTGGGGCCCGAGCGCCGCCGGCCCCGACGCCGACCTGCGCATCTGCCGCATCGGCGCCGCCTTCCGCCTTTACAAACGCGTGCCCGGCGACGCCACCTGGACCGCTGCCATGCCACCGGCGATGGCCTGCCCCGGCAACGACATCTCCGGCGCCGTCCTGACGCGCGCCGATCTGCCGCAGACTCTGCAAGTAGGCCTGGCGTTGAACTTCAGCGCGCCATCGGATCTCGACGTGGCGTTCGACGAGTTCTCGTTCGTCGCGCTACCGGCGGACGCGACCGCCGGCGACTGTACCAGCGACTAGCGACGAGTGACCGAGCGGACGCAGCGCCGGGAGGTAGCCCCGTCGCGCGAACGCGGTGAGGCGTCCAGACTTTGGGCGCGCGCGTTCCATCAGCGCGGGCGACCGCTGAATCTCGCGGCTGCCGTTTCGCTCAGCTTTTCTCGGCCTCTCATCTGGATCTTCAGTTCCTATCCGGTTCTTTGACCCGCATTCTTCTTCGGTGCGTATCTGATGAGAGATGGCGCGCGTCTTTCAGCGCGCGAGGTATCGGAGCGCGTCGCGGTGGTGCGGGCCGTTCGGGAACAGGTCGAGATAAAGACGCAGCTCCTCCCGCGCGGTGGCGACGTTGCCCAGGCGCGCCTGACAGGCGGCGCGCGCGTAGTGGGCACGTTCAGCCCACGCGTCCGCTGCGCTGTCGCGAAGCACGCGCTCGAGATCCTCCACCGCTCCGGCGCAGGCACCGTTGGATGCGCGCAGCTCGCCGCGCAACAACGACAGTCGGCGTGACTGGTCGATTCGCTCGGCCGGCAGCGCGTTCAGTGAGACCAGCGCCGCACCGTTGTTCCCCATTTGCAGCAACGACTCGACACGAATCAGCGCCGCTTCCGCTCCGAGCCGCCCCGATCCAAACGCGCGATCGCGTTCCGCCAGCGTCTTCAAAGCACCCGCGGGGTCATTGGCGGTTCGCAGCCGCCACAAGGCGCGCGCCAGCAGGCGCGCCTCGGTCGGCGGTTGATCGGTGGTCGCGGGCGGGGCGGTGTTGGGCGCGCGCGCCGGCGCCAGGTTCTGGGCCAGCGGCGCGCCGAGGGGCGGGGCCGGTGGAACGTTGACGGCCGTCGCGGCCGCAGGCCTGGCCATCGCAACCGCGCGCGAGACGGCCGGTTTGGCACGGGCTATCGGCGGCGGCGCTGGTGGTGGCGTCGAAACGGCGGTGGTGACCGACGCTGCCGGGGCGCGCGCACGCGCGCGCGTGCGCGACGATGCTCTGTCGACGGACGGCTGATGTACCGCCGTTCGCGCCAACACGACGGCCCGGTACACCTTGGCGAACGTCGTGCCGGCGGCCACCGCCACCAGCAGCGCGGCCACCACCAACGACCAGCGCCTGGGTCCGCTGCGCGTCCACGCCAGCGCGGCTGTCCGGCGGCGCCCGGCGCGCTCGGACGCGCTGACGGTCGAGCGCGCCGCCGCGTCGGCCAGCCGGAGGGCGTCGCCCAGCCAGCGCTCGGCGGGACTGCCCGACGACGCCGGCGCATTTTTCCAGCGCGAGGGATCGCGATCGGCGCCGCTCATGGCGTCTCGCCCTCCTCGCCGCCTTCGGCGCGTTCCTGCGCGCAGACACCCTCCGCCTGGCGAACCAGCGCGGCGCGCGCGCGGTGCAGCCAGACCCGCACCGTCGCGTGTGGCACCCCGATCAGGGCGGCGATCTCCGCGGAGCTCATCTCTTCCAGTTCGAACAAGATCAGCACCTGGCGTTGTCGTTCGGGCAAAGCGTCCAGCATGGCGTTCAGCTGCGTCACTCGCTCGCGCGCGGCGAGCTGCGCGTTCGGCCATTGCTCGGAGGGAGCCGCCTGGTCGCCTGGCGTGCCCGTCAGTGATCCCCAAATTCGCCGCAACCAGGCGCGGCGGCGGTGATTCGCCACCACCCGGACCGCGATCCGGAACAACCAGGTGCCGAGCCGCGCTTCTCCGCGCCATTCGCCGAGGCGGCGCCCGACCACCAGAAAAACCTCCTGCACCACGTCGTCGACGTCGATCTGCGGGCCCCCCAGTCGAGCCGCCCAGCGCGCGACCAGCGGCGCGTGGGCGCGGTAAAGCGCGTCCAGCGTCGGCACGGATGCCGCGGCGGATGGCACGTTGATCTTCGCCGACTGAGCGACGGGCATGAGGTTGTCACTCCACTGGTGTTGAGGCGGCGCGCGCATGTTTCACCGCACCACGAAAAAATCGCAACCGGCCAGCACCGCCCCTTCGTAGCGTGAATTGGGCGACGCCCCCGTCCCCGTGTTCCACGCCGGATTGTAGTTGAGCGCCAGACTGCTGCGCGCGCCCAGCCAAAGCCGTATCGCGCTCAGAAATTCCAGCGCGTACGACACGCGCCCTTCCGCCATCACCACGCCGTCGCCGCGAAGGTAGTCGGACCCGACCAGGCTGTCTCGCTCCACCATCCAGCCGCCGCCCGCGCCGGCCCCCACCGTGGCGCCCCACGGGCCCCGTTCCCAGTGTCCGCCCGCCTCCGCGAGGAAGCGGACGCGGTACCAGGAGGCCTGAAAGTGCGCGCGCGGCCAGGTGCCGAATGCGCCCGCGCCCAGGTAGAAACCGGACGGTTGGCGGAAAAAAAGGCGCGTCTGCAGCGCGAATGCCTGCGTGACCCAGATTTCCCCCGGCGAGGCGACGCCGGTCCCGAGGCCCACCGACCAGCGCCCCGCGGCGACGGCCGCGGCAAAGGCGTCGATCGCGCGTGGCGGGCCGGACGACACCACCAGCGTCGGCGGTGTCGGCATGGTCAGCGATGCCGGCGGCGGAAGATCCCCAAGCCACGTCGCCGCGACAACCGCCAGCTCCTCGGAGACGGCCGCGCACGACGGGCCCGTCGACAGCTGGCGTTTCGATACGATCTGGCCGGCCTGATCCAGCAGCTCCATCCGCAGGCTGCCCTGGCCAGGATCGTCGGGTAGAAGGCGCAGCGCGTATCCCGGCGGAAATCCTCCCGGTGCGAGGCGCAGCAGATCACTGCTGACCGTCGCTGTGTCGGGGCAGGAGACGGTGCTGGTGATCGGCAGGGGCGGTGCCGCCATCGTCACCACCAGCAGAGCCGCAAAGAAAACCAACATGTCGTCAGCTTGCTCGGTGATGCGCGCACCGGCCGTCGCGGCATCGCCTCGATTGTCGATTCAACTTATACATCGTCGTCGACGATCGAAATCGGGATTCGTCGCGCCGTCGGTCTGCGTTTGTAAAAATCATCGCGGCCGCTTCGTGTCACCAGGCTCAACGTGCGAACGGACCACGGCAGCCAGGCGGCCACGTCGATGCTCGCCAGAACGCGCGTTTCGCCGGGACCCGGCTGGGTGGTGATGGCGAACCGCGCCGCGCGGTGGTCGGCCAGGAAGTCCCGCTCTTCGAGGACCGATGACGCCCCCGTGACCACCCGATCGCCGTCGCAGAGGTTGTCGAGCTCGAATCCTGCTTCGACGTTGCGGCAAGGAATGTTCGAGGCCAGCGCCGCTTGCCAGAGCTGCATCCGCGCGCGGTGCCACGCCAGGTAGTCGTGAGTGGCAGCGACGGAGAACGTCCATGTGGCCAGCAGGACCGCGACCGGCGCGACAGCCACGCGCCACCGGAAGGCGCCCACGACGGGCGGAACAGCGGCCATCACCAGCGGGGCCAGGACCATGACATAGCGATCGAACAGGCCGCCCCGCGACGGCACCAGCACCCCCAAGGTCAGGACGGCGACCCCAAGGCAGGTCGTGCCAAGAAAACTGATCGGGTGGCGTCCGGGGGCTCCGATTGCCCGCCGCACGGTCGGCACCAGCAGCGCGACGAGCAAGGCCGCGGAGCCTGCCGCCAGCACGGTGAACAGGTTACTGGCCCAGCGCGGCCCGGCGGCAAGAGGGCCCAAGACCGTGCGCGGTCCGATGCCGAAGTCTCCGAGGACGTTGTTCAGCAGTGGCAGCCGCCAGCCGGCGAGCAGAATCGCCACGCCAGCCAACAGACCGATGGCGCCCCAACGCAGACCCTGCCGCCCGAGCGACACGAACCGCGCAAGCACCAGCGGGAATGCGAACAGCCCCAGAGTCACCAGGACGGCGACCAGACGGCCCATCACCACGGTGATCCGACGGCCCCGCGCCAGATCGCCGAGCCCCATCCAGGCGTCGCGCGCCTTGACGGCGTAAAGATAGACTGAGCCATCCGAAGTGGAGCGCCGGCAAATTCCGTAGATCACGAGACCGAGAAGACAGAGGACGGCCGGGACCAGCACGAAGGCCGCCGCTGCCCGGCGCGGGCGGGCGCCCCTTCCGGGCAGCAGCATCGCCGCCGCTCCAAAGGCCAGGGGCAACCCCACCCCGAGCTGACGGTTCAGCGTCGACATGACCGCTGCCAGCGTCGCCACGCTCCAACAGAAAACGAAGCGGCCCGTCTGCACCTGTCGCAGCGCCCAGATCCCGCAGGTGGCCGCTCCGAGGGACATCGCCAGGAACGTCACGTCGGTCATGAACGTCTGCGAGAGCGCCACGAAGACCGGATTCACCAGCAGCACGGCGGCGGCGACGAACGCGCCCCACCGCCGCCAGCGCAAGCCTCTCAACAGAAAATAGAACGAAACCAGCGCCAGCCATCCCGCCGCCATCGACGATATTCGGAGAGTCACCCAGGAAAAACCGAGGAGCTTGGCGAACACAAATCCCCACAGCGCGTGGGTCAGCATCGGCATGCTCTGCCAGGCGCCGAACTGGAGGCGACCTTCCTCGACCAATCGTTGCACCGTGGTCCCGTACGACCAATCGTCGTTGAGCGGAAAATTCCCCAGTGGGCCCACCAACACGCACGTCAGGAGCCACCAGAAAGTGAGGAAGGCCAGAGGCGCAAGATCCGAGGAGCGGCGCATCAGCCCCTGGTGTTCCCTTGGCCGCGGGATGTTTCAGTGGCGGGCGCGCGTGCGTGCGGGAATCCCGCCGAGTGTTGACGAAGAGATCATCCGAAAACGATACCGCCGTTCAACGGGCCCGACTGCCCGCAGTGACGCTCACCGGAAGCTGACAAATATGTCCGAAGACCGTCACTCCTGGCGCGGCGTGCTCCCGAGAAAACGGCTCGTCGAACCGGCAATTTGCCCTGATTGGAGCTGGGGCGGCAAATGGCATGGCGCTGGCAAAACACCGCCATCGTCGGACAACGGCGCGGCGTTGCTGATCTTCACACCGTAGATTGGGACGCCTCCTCAGAACCTGGTGAGATATGACAAACACTCCATCGCTCCAGGCTTTCATCGCGTCCTCGCCCCGGTCGAGGTCAGTGCTCCGACTCCGCATAATCCGGCGTTCGACGGCATGTGGCGATATTCGGGCGCCAGGACCATGTCCTTGACTGCGGCGATCTCGGACGAGTGCGATTCGTTTCTAGGCGTGATAGCGCGAAGGTGGCAGACCGATGATTCGCAGCACGAGTTTCAGGGGCAGGGCGATCTCGGCGCTGGTGATCGCCCGCAGGATGCTTGCCTTTGTCGCTCCGTCAGGAAGGCGCTCGCCGACGAGACGGAATCCAGAGGCCCGCAAAGAGTAGCGTTCCCGTTCGAGAGAATTCCTTCGCGCGACGCCGAAGTTAGGCCCCGCTCAGGAACAACTTGATTAGACTGTGTTTGTCGAACACCCGGCGGGACCGCTTTCTCAGTGATCGCTCGTGCACAGCGATCAAGTTATTTCCGATCTGAACTGATGCACTGAACACCGGGTACTTGATACAAGACACAAGGGGACGGAATGGGCTCGGGATGAGGCCGAACTTGACGAAATGGTTCACCGAGTTGGCCAATGTAGACCCGCTGCGCGCCAGGCTGACCCGCGCCGCGATCAAAGTCGCAGATGGCAGGAGTAAGAGATCAAATCTATGGTGCATCAGAGCGTGAGACTTCAACCATCCGGGCGCGCCGCCCTGTGGTTACTCTTTCTCCCATTGCTGGCCGCCTGCGGCGTTAGCCGGGTAGGTGGTACTGGGGTTGTTCCAACCAGCGATGGCACAGGAGGCAACGGGGCAGGGAAGAGCGACAAAGGGGGATCTGGTGGCGGGGCCGGGGGGACCACCGTCTCAGTCGCAGACGCTGGGTCGCAAAGCCCAGAGGTCGGATCGCCAGCACCTGATGCTCCATTGGATGCTGCCCCGCTGTCAGGCATCACGGTGTCGATCAACGGCACCGTGGTTCCCAAAGAGAAGGTCATCGTTCTGCTTCATCTCGGTCACTCCAACATGGCTGGCCGGGCGATAGATCCCGCTGTCGAGATGCCTTATTTCTACAATACGGATCCCCATCTTTGGAAGTACCAGCTGGGAGGTATCTGGACACCGGCGAAGGAATGGCTGTGCCCCGACGGCGGCACGCCCGGTATCACGCCCTCGAATCAAGGCGCCGGACCAGGCATGGCGCTGCTCCGCCACGCGCTCGCCCTGGCTCCGGACGCCTACATCGTCTCGATCGGCCAGGGCAAGGCAGTCGAACTGTCGGGCAATTGTTTTTCCTTTAGCAAAGGCGGCATCTTTTATGAAACGTTGATGGGGCCGGCGCGCGAGCTCAAGGGCAAGGTGACCTTCGGCGGGCTGTTCGTCATGCTTGGGATCGACGCGCGTACTGATCCGAGGACTCAAAACGGCGGCTTTCTCACCTGCCTCAGCGGTATGGCCGACGACTTTCGAACCGACCTAGGCGAGCCCAATCTGCCATTCATAATGGGAGACTACGAGCGAGGAGCCACCGGCAACCTTGCACCCACTTGTTGTGGCGCACCCCAGGTCATCGAGCAGCTTTCCCATTTGGAGGCGACCATTTCGAATTCGTTCCTGATCCCAACCGACGGCATCCCGATGCAGGACGACCATCACTACAACATGACTGGACACCGCCTCTGGGCCGATCGGGCCTTCGCCGGAATGGCCGCGAAGGGCTTCCTGCCGTGGACGACGAAGTAGAATGTGAGCCGCGGCTCAGGCGCTCCTTTTCTTGGCTGACTTTCGGCACCGATAGAATCCCGACTGCGACGACAACCAAATTGCGCTATCGCGGCAACATCTGGCTGCAGACTCTTGGCGTCAGCTTGGGCGTTGCATTGTCCGTCGCCACGCTGTGGCCATCGCTCGATCGCGCGATCGCCGCTCGGGCCGTGCGCCGGCGGATATACGATATCGAGAGGACAGCGGCCGGTCGGGGAGCGGGCGCGATTCGTCGGCCGGAACTATTATTTGACCGGACGATATCCTTTCGCGTCGCACGTCTGGGCCCATTGCTGGCAAGCTGGGAAACCGTCGGCGGGTGCGGTGCTGGAAGCTCTGTCGGAATCGGCGGGATCAAATGGATCGGCCGCAATGTCAGCGGTGGGTTGTTCGGGGTCCAGGTGCAGGCGAACTATACGGCTGGGTACAACTCCCAGCGGCACCTCGACACGGGATACGGCTACACGGTCCTCAATCAGTTCAGCACGGATCTGGGAGAAAAGTGGCGCGTCGGCGTCATCGTTCCGTACGTCTACAAGTATGTCAGGAACCCGGTCGGGCTTGGATTCGACGCTGTGAACCGGGGCCTAGGAGACATCAACGCGCTCATATCGCGACGTTTCGGAGCGATCAATGACACCACGGTCACGCTGTCGATCGGGTTTCCTACCGGCAAATACGACGCGGGACTCGACGGCAGCAACCCTTTCACCCAAGACAAACAGCTCGGCGTCGGCAAAGTCAGTGGGGCGGCACTGGTAGACCATATAATCGATAACATTTGGGGACCGGCGGTGCTCGGCGGCGTGATGAGCTATCCGGGTGGCGAGAATGCGATTCAGAACTACCGTTCGCCGAATGCAACGGTGTATGCGTTTGCTGGCTATCTGCTGGGACCGTTCGTCCCTGCAGCAGGTCTGTCGGCCACCCGCTATTGGGATCACGATCGTGACAGGGGCGTGCCTTCGAGCAGACCACTGACCCTTGGAGCGGTGAATACGTCGATCGAGTGGTCGAACGCATATGTGGCTTTGCTCGCTGGATTCAGTCAGCCCTTTAATCAGGATGGCCGCGAACCATGGACCGCTGGTCTGGGGTTGTCGTTTGCGCCATTTTGACGCCTCGCCGTCGACGAGTGCGCGTCCGGTGCGTGCGATCCGCTGGCAGCTGCACGAACATGCCGAGAAGCTATGCCTGCCCGGCGCGACCGTAGTAACACGCCAGATAGTCGTGGAGAACGCCCTCGGCATTTCGCTCGGCGAAGCGTGCCGATCACGCGCTCGGCAAAAGCATTTGCGAAGGCCGTCGACTACATCTGATGGGAAGGTTGGTCGGCAACTATTCGAGTGATCCGGTAGTGTCCGGAAACCCCAACCCACCGCTCAAGCGGCCTGCCGATGGTAGTAGTTCAGGAGAGAACCGAGTCGCGAACGGCAAACAATCGAGTCATCGGTCCCGTTGTCGTTCGCGGCACCAGCCTTGCTCTTGACGAGTTGGCCCCCAATGCCCTGGTGAAATCGTTCGGCCAGAGAGTGCTCCACGAATTCCTTGACCACGTAGCGCAAATGCCGGCTCTCCGAAAAAGACAAAGTGTTTGACACACTCGTATTTGATTGTCTTTACGAATCTCTCCGCGTGCAGATTGCAATTCGGACTCTTCGCGCGAATCTTCACGCAGTGGACACCCGTCGACCGCAGAATCGAGGTAAACGCTTCTGTGAACAATGGATCTCGGTCTGGTCACAGGACGAAAAAGGTTCGAGGGTGAGCATCAGTTAAACTCATGGACCGCGGCCCAAAACCGCCAGTTCCCATGGACGGGTTATGCCCCGGCGCTATAGGGCGACGCCTCTTCAAGAAGTCGTTGTTCCTTGCTCTGGCATGGCACTTCTCGTGGATGACGGCCCAGCAATCACACGTTCTGACGAAGCCTGGTCCCGCGCCTCGGAAGAACAGGAAGCCCTTGCAAATTGGATTCTGAAGGCCACCGAACCATCCGATCGATTATCCGCGCCGATCGAGAAGTCGAGCGCCTTGCACAGTGCCCGGGTCAGGGCGAGCCCGACGCCGCAGTGTTCCCCTGCGGCCGAGCGCGACGAGTCCAATCGGAAGAAGCGATCGAAGATTCTGTCGAGCGCATCCTCGGGGATCGCCGGCCCGCTGTCGGAGACCGTCAGGATCTCCGCGCGCGAGGTCGCCCCCTCAACGGCCACCTGACCATCCTCCGCCGTGTATTCGACCGCGTTCGCCAGGAGGTTCGAAATCACGATCCGGAGTTTTTCGCGATCCGAGCGCAGAATCGTGCCGGCCGGAACCCGGTTGTCGAACTGAAGCTTTCGGCCAAGGGCCTTCGCGGCGAAGGGCGCGTACGACTCGTCCACGAGCTCGCGTACCGCGACCTCTTCGTGAGCGATCGGCACTTGATGCGCCTCCAGTCGGCTGAGCATCAGCAGATTCTCGACCAGCGTGTTCATCTGTTTGACGAGGACCAGCGTCTCCTCGAGCGCCGCTCTGTAGTGGGACGCCGGTCGTTCACGCGACGCCGCGACCTCGATCATGCTGCGAAGGCCCGCGAGGGGAGTGCGCAACTCGTGGCTGACGTCGGCGCTGAACTGCCGTTCGCGCGAAAATGAATCCTCGAGCCGGGACAGGAGCTCGTTCAGTTTGACCACCGTTGGTCGTAGCTCACGCGGAAGGTCATCGACGGGAAGGATTTCGCCCAAGCGGCTGGCGTCCAGCGTATCGATCTGCCCCGCCAGCCGCGCGACCGGTGCCAGGCCACCGCGGATCGCCAACGCGCTGGCCAGCGCCGCCAGGGCGAGGACCACAAAACCCGACGCCCCAAGGAGTAGACGCAAGGTCGCCAGGGTCGCATCCACTTCGTCGGTCGCGCGCGCCACGGCAACCCTGACCCGCCGACCAGAGGGCTTGGGAGGCCCGTCCTCGTCGTGTCTCGATGCGAGCGACGCCACGAGGCGGTGCCCCTTCCTCCCATCCGGAAGCTTCAGCTCGGCAACGCCCGTATCAGAACGCGACGAAGCTCCCAGAAGATCCCCGGTACCGAGCGACGAAGAGCGTGCGAGGACTCTGCCATCGTCCATCCAGACCTCGAAGTAGGCGGCGCCGTGCTGCCGGTCGAACTCCTCGATGGCTCCGGGTTCGAACTCCCAAGGTCCACTCGCCCGTTCCTCGACCATGTTCGCCACTGCGCGCGCGTCTTGTGCGAGGCGCTCGTCGAACTGCCGCCACAGCGCTCGACCAAACGCCGCGTACACGACCAGCGAGAACAGGCAGAGCGCGACGCCGACCACGCCGAGGACGGCGACCGTGAGGCGAAGCCGGAGCGAGGGCGCGGGCCTGGTCACTCGCTCTCTCCGAGCACGTACCCTTGTCCGCGCCGGGTGTGGATGAGCTTGGGTCCCTCGCCCTGCTCGATCTTCTTGCGCAGGTAGCCGATATAGACGTCGACCACATTGCTAGAGGGTTCGGAGGCGAAGTCATAGACGTGGTCCCAGATTTCGGCCCGGCTGGCGACCTGTCCCCGCCGCGCGGCGAGGTACTCGAGGAGCGCATACTCCCGGGCGGATAGAACGATCGGCGCCCCTTCGCGCCGGACGGTGCGTGCCGATTGGTCGATCTCGAGGTTGCCGACGCGGATCGTGCTGTCGGAAGACTGGTAGCGACGACGAATGATGGCGCGGACTCGAGCGAGGAGCTCCTGGAACGCGAAGGGCTTCGCCAGATAGTCATCGGCGCCGAGGTCGAGGCCCTTGACCCGGTCATCGATCGCATCGCGAGCGGTCAAGATCAGCACCGGAATGGCGTTCTTCCTCGTGCGGAGCCGCTTGAGAACAATCAGCCCGTCCACCTTCGGAAGCATGAGGTCGAGAATGACGGCGTCGTAGCCCTGGGCCTCGGCACATTCGAGGCCCATCTCCCCGTCCGTGGCGGTGTCGACCGCGTACCCTGCCTCCCGCAAGCCCTGGCTGACAGACTTGACCAGCGGCAGGTAGTCCTCGATCAGAAGGACGCGCATCGTTCGTCCAACGCCGCCCGGCACACGTCATTTCGCGCTCGCGCCATCGCGTTCGAGGGTATGCCGGGCGCTCCAGGCCGGCAACCGGCGGCCTCTCATCGTGTTCTCACGTTCGCCTGCCATCAAAGAGCATCTGGGCGCCACCCGCCGAAAGGAGACCTTGAGATGAGCAGGAAATCGTTCGTTACCATCGCCCTCGGAGTGGCGATTGCCTCGTCCGCGTTCGCCGGAGAGGCGCCCACCTATGAGCTCCTCGTGCAGAGGGACAAGAAGTACGAGCTCGTGTTCTCGTCGACGGGCCAGCTCACAAAGGAGGAGGCGAAGCACGGGAAAGACGAGGACTGAAGGTGCGTTGCTGGTCGCGGCTCTTCGCCGCCGCGGCGCAGGCAGCGGTCGCCGCGGCGCTCTTTGCGCCCCGCATGTCGTGGGCTCGCGACATCTCGTTCGCCCAGGCGCGAGCGGCCGCGGAGCGAGCGGCTCCAGACATCCAGCTTGCCGAGCGTCGCGTCGACGTCTCGACCGCGGACGTGCAGGTCGCGGGCGCCCTCGCCAACCCGACCCTCACCGTGTCGACCGCTCACCAGACCGCGCGACTTGGAACGTCCATCGGTTTGCCGCTGCCACTCTTCGGTCAGCGTGGGACGGCGATGAGAGCCGCACGCGGGGATGCGGACGCCGCTGTCCTCGACGTCGAGGTCGTCCGCCGAGAGGTGCGATGGCGAGCGACGGTCGCCTGGGTCGATCTGTGGCAGGCCCAAGAGCGCGCCCGCCTGCTCGAACTCGCCGCGAAGGACGCCGACCGGCTGTTCCAGATCGCGAGCGAGAAGTTCGACGCGGGCACGGGGCCGCGCCTCGATGTCATTCGTACGAAGGCCGATTGGGCGCGAGCCGCCTCGGAGGCTGAAGCGGGGCTTCACCTGGCAGGGGCGGCCGCCGCGCGTCTCGCGCCCTGGATCGGCGCACCTCCCGACGAGACAATCACGGCGACCGGCCTCCCAAGCTATCCGGACGCTCTATTAGCCTTCACCGCTCCCAACCTCGAGGATCGACTCTCCGACCACCCGACGTTGCATCGAGACAAGGCCCTGGTGACGGCGGCCACCCTCCACATCCAGAACGAAGAACGCCTCAGGTGGCCGACGGTCACCCCGCAGTTCACGGTGAACCAGTTCGATCCGACCCTGCCCGGCCCCGATTTCATCGTCGGCCTCTCCTTCGACCTCCCCGTCCTCAGCTTGCGCGGCGGGGCCATCGCTCGCGCACAGGCCCAACGTGCGCTCGCCGAGATGACCGTCACGGCCGACGAGCGCCGGTTGCGCGCCGAGCTGCTCGATGCATACCGACGCACGGAGGGAGCGCGCGTCCGATTGCGAGCCCTGAGGGAGCAGGTCCTGCCCTCCATGAAGGAGGCGAGAGACATGACCGAGGAGGGCTATCGGTCCGGACGGGTCGATCTCCTCCGGCTCCTCGACGCCCAGCGTGCGCTCCTCGACAGCCGGTTGGCGGAGGCCGAGGCCGCCGCGTCGTGGAGCCGGGCGGTCGCGGATCTGGAGAACGCGACCGGATCAACCTTCACGGAGGGCGGGACGCATGCGCCGTAGCCATCTTCTCGCGCTCTTCGGATTGATGGCCGTCGCGTGCAAGCGCGGTGGAGAGGTCGAGCCCGCGGTCGGGCCCAAGGCCGTCAAGTGCGCGGCGGTCGAGAGCGCGATGGTGACGAGTTCGATCGAGGTTCGAGGCACCGTCGCTCCACTGCCCGATCGAGACGCGCAGGTCGCACCTCAAGTAGTCGGCCGGATTCTCCGCGTCGACGTCCGTGAGGGAGATGTTGTGGCGGCCGGCCAGGTCGTGGCGCGGATCGACGACGCGCCACTCGTCGACGCCGCGCACCAGGCCGAAGCCGCGCTCGCCCGCGCCCGGGCCGAGCATCAGAATGCCAAGACCACGCTCGCCCGCATCCAGCGCGTCTTCGAACATGGCATCGCCGCGCGCCAGGAGGTCGATGACGCGGCCGCGAAGGAGGCCTCCGCGAAAGCGGCAGAAGCCGAAGCGGAGGCCGCCATGAGGCAGGCGCAGCGGCAGATCGATCGCGCGACCGTGCACAGTCCGCTCAAAGGCGTCGCCCTGAAGGTCCTCCGGAAGCCCGGCGAGCTGGTCGACGGCACGCCCGCGACACCCGTCGTGGAGATCGCTGACACGTCGAAGCTGGAGCTGGTCGCGGACGTGCCAGCCCACGATCTCGTGCTCCTTCGTCCAGGTGCCACGGCAAGCCTTTCTCTCGCCGCCCTTCCCGATCGTGAGTTCAAGGCATCGGTTTCGCGGGTCGCTCCGTCCGTCGATCGCACCACGGGCCTTGGCACGGTCCACATTGCCATCGCTGCATCGGAGGAACCTCGGCCGCCCGTGGGGACGTTCGGCGTCGCCCGCGTCGACAGCGGCGAACCGCACCTGGCCACGCTCGTTCCGAAGGCGGCGATTCGGAGCGTCGTCGGGGGCGAAGGAGAAGTCGTCGTCTGCGGCCCCGACCATGTCGCGCACGTTCACAAGGTCGCGCCAGGGGCCGCGCGAGATGGACGGGTCGAGGTTCGGGGCGAGCTCGGCCGCTCCGACCAGGTGATCGTGGACCCGGTCCTGGGCATCTCCGACGGAGAGGCCATCGAGGCAGCCAAGTGAAGGCGTTCGACTGGATGCTCGGGCGGCGCGGCCTCGTTTGGTGCGCCGCCATTGCCTTCGCGCTCGGCGGTGCGCTGGTCGCAAGGCGCCTGCCGAGCGGCATCTACCCCGAGGTCGAGTTCCCACGCATCGTCGTGGTAGCCCGAGCGGGAGATGCCCCTCCCGACGTGACGCAGGTCTCCGTGACCCGCCCGCTCGAGGCGGCGCTGGCGACCGTTCTCGGCGTCGAGCGCATCCGCTCGAAGACCATTCGCGGGTCGACCGAGATGTCGCTGCAGTTCGCGCCGGGGACCGACATGTGGCGCGCGCTCCAGCTCGTCGAGTCGCGCGTGGGGGAGGTCCGCTCGACCTTGCTCGCGGGCGCCGAGGTCACCGTCGAGCGACTGACCACGACCTCCTTCCCCGTGCTGACCTACAACCTGACCGGCCCGGTCGACCCGCGCCGTCTGCGCGAGCTGGGCGAGTTCGTCTTGAAGCCGGCCTTCTCGCGGGTGCGCGGCGTCGGGCGCGTCGAAGTCCTCGGGGGTGATGTGCGGGAGGTCGAGGTGATTCTCGATCCCGAACGGACCGCCGCCCTGCACGTCAGTCCGGCCCAGGTCGCGGAGAAGCTGCGCGCTCAAACCGTGCTCCAGGCGGTCGGGCGTCTGGAGCAGGCGCACTCGCTGGTCACCGTGATGGCCTCGGGGGAGCCGGCCGGGCTCGAGGATCTGCGCGCGGTCCCCGTCGCCATGGGCGCCGAGGGCAGCCCGATTCTTCTCGGCGCGATCGCCGAGGTCCGCGAGGGCGCGGAGGATCGGCTCTTACGTGTGTCGGGCCCCGGCGGCGAAACCGTGCTCCTCAGTATCGCCCGGCTCCCGGGTGCGAGCACGCCGGAGGTGGTCGCAAACGTCAAGGCCGCCGCCCGGGAGATTTCAGGCTCTCTGCCAAAGGGCGTCGAGCTGACGCCGGTCTACGATCAAGCCGAGCTGGTCAATGAATCCATTCGATCGGTCCGCGATGCCATCTTGATCGGCATCGTCCTCTGCGTCGGGGTGATCGCCCTCTTCCTGCGCGACCTTCGGGCAGGTTTGGCGGCCGCAGTCTCGGTTCCGCTGACCCTCGGTGCGACGTTCCTCCCGATCGGCCTTCTGGGGCACAGCCTGAACCTGATGTCGCTCGGTGGGCTCGCCGTGGCCATCGGCCTGGTCATCGACGACGCCATCGTGGTGGTCGAGGCGATTGGCCGTCGCGTGGAGGAGGGGCTTGATCCGAAGAGCGCCGCTCGTGACGGCGTGCGCGCGCTCCTCGCCGCTCTCGTCGGGACAACGCTGACGACGGTCGTGGTGTTTCTTCCGCTGGCCTGGCTCGAAGGTGTGGTTGGCCGGTTCTTCTCAGCGCTCGCCGTGACGCTCTCGACGGCCGTGCTCCTTTCCCTGGCCTTCGCCTTGACCGTCGTTCCGCTCGCGGCGGCGGGATGGATGCGCCCGCGAAAGGGATCGAGACCGACCGCCCGCTATGCGGATACCTACGAGCGCGCGGTGCGCCCCTTCCTGCGCCGGCCTTGGATTGGCCTCGGCGTCGCCTTGGGGCTCTTCGCGCTCGGCGTGGTGGCCGCGCTCGAGGCGCCGTCAGGATTTCTGCCGACCATGGACGAAGGTGCTTTCGTCCTCGACTACTTCCTGCCGGCGGGCACCTCGCTGACGGAGACGGACGCGATCGCGCGCAAGATCGAGGCGATCCTCTCGTCGACCCCCGAGGTGCAGACCTATTCCAGGCGGACGGGCGCGGAGCTCGGCCCGGTAGCGGCGACGCAGGTCAACCGTGGAGACATCATGGTGCGACTGAAGGCCAGCTCGCAGCGCCAGCGGTCGGCAGACGAGGTCATCGCCGAGGTGCGAGCCAAGGTGATCAAAGACGTACCTGAAGCCCGCACGGAATTCATACAAGTGCTCCAGGATGTCCTGAATGACCTCGCGGGAACGCCGCGCCCGATCGAAATCAAGCTCTTCGGCGACGATTACACGACACTTCGCGCCAAGGCCAAAGAGATCGTGGGCCGCATTCACGATGTCCCTGGTCTCGTCGACCTCTATCCGGGATTCGAAGAGCAGGCGCCGGAGCTGCGCTTCCGGATCGACGGCTCAGCGGCGGCTCGCGCAGGAAAGTCGGCAGCGGACGTGGCCACCGACCTGGACGATTCGCTGCACGGCGTGGTCGCTTCGGTGCTGCGGCGACCGGATCGACCGATCGGCGTTCGCGTCCGCTATCCCGACTCGGTGCGATTCGATGCCCAGCAGGTCGTGCAGCTTCCCCTGCTCGTCGGGACGGAGGTGGTCACGCGGGTCTCCGCCGTTGCCCAGCCTATCCAGGCGAGCTCGGAGACGTTGCTCCTTCGAGAGAGTCTGCGCCCGGCAGTCATCCTGACCGCCGACCACGAGGGCCGGGACCTGGGCTCGGTCATGCGAGACGTGCAGAGCCAACTTCGCGGGCTCTCCCTTCCCGAGGGATATCGACTTGAGTTCGGCGGCCAGTACGAGGGGCAACAGGGCACGCTGCGAGACCTCTCAACTGTCATGGGATTTGGCCTCCTGGCCGTCCTCGTCGTGCTGCTGGCGCAGTTCCGTCGGGCGAGATTGGCCCCGGTGGTCCTCGTCGCGGTTCCACTCGCGGTGGTTGGCGCGCTGACGACGCTCTGGTTGACCCAGATCCCGCTCAATGCCTCCTCGCTCATGGGGTGCGTCCTGCTCGTCGGGTTGGTCGTCAAGAACGGCATCCTGCTCCTCGAGCAGTACGAGCGGCTGCTCGAGGACGGGAAAGACGTCGAGCAAGCGCTCGTTGAAGCAGGACGAATCCGGGTGCGGCCGATCCTGATGACCACGCTCGCGACCGTGGCTGGCCTCGCGCCGCTCGCCTTCAGTCTCGGCTCCGGCGCCGAAATTCAGCGACCGCTGGCGGTCGCCGTGATCGGCGGGCTGCTGGTGTCCACAGCAATCAGCCTGCTCGTGCTGCCCTCGCTCGTGCGACTGGTTTTCCCGCGCCATGCAAGGGCGCCAGTCGGAGAACATTCATGAGAATTGCCGTCGCAATCACAACGCTCATTTTGGCAAGTTGCTTGCGACTGCCCAAAGGAACTTTCACGCCTACGGCATCATCCCGCGGCCGGCGGTTGCGCCCGAAGGCGTCAAGGTATTCGGCCCTGGCGCGGCCGTCCCGCCAGCGGACGAGATCGGTACGGTCTGGACCGAAGGTACTTCACTGGCAGAAGCAATCGATAAGGCGCGCGAGCTGGCGGCTGATGCAAGAACCACGGGCTGACCGGCGACCGGACTGCCATGATAGGTACCCATGATTTGCAGGTCCAGTGGACGCTCGACAAAGGTGCTGGTGGACTGGTCCGCGTCTTTCCGCCGGTATGTGCGCGCCTGAGATCCCCAGGGAAGCTGGCGTCGGCGATCGTCGAGCAGCAAAAGATTGTCCACAAAGGCGGGTTCCACGCGCAGGCCGGATGGATCCTGACTATCCAATGCACAGGAATGATCGCCCAAGAACGAAAGCAGTGGACTCATCTGCTCCGCATCGAACCCAAAGACGCCACTCTGTAAACAACCCGGAATGAAATCTGAAAGTGGCCGGGATGTCGTCCTGGACCGCCCCGTTCCGGCGGCAGCCTAGCCCAAGCCTAGCCCACCGGCGCTGCCCGACAGATCGGAACGACACGCCGACAGATCGGTCTAGCTCGACCTGCGAAGCTCGACCGCGCCCTTGCGTAGCCACATCGTGAACGCGCCCCGCGCGTGGCGGAGAGAGGAAGACGAGTGCTCGATGCCGCCTCAGCGGAGTATCTTCCGCCATGCCTGAGCGACAATTTTCCTGCCATCGCGTCTGATGATGTCGCCGTGCGATAAGATCACACGCTCGAAGTCCCACGCGAGGATGCGCTCCATGCCCTCGCGCACCCGCGCCTTATCGCCCCAGGCGATCCGGTACTCGGGTGCCGGGCTGGGTCGGTTCCACATCCCAAGCGCGCGAAACATGATCCGGAGGAACAAGCTGGTGTCAGGCGTCGCCGGCGTGAAGTTTTCGACGAGGTCGACGAGGATGAGGGTACGGCTGGCACGGTGAAAGAAGGCGACCTCACGCATCACGCGCGTCCCCTGCAGCGCGACCTGCGATAGCTCGTCGGCCCAGAGCGGCGGCGCATCGTCGCTGAGGGCGAAGTCGAAGGTGAGACCCTTGGCCCGCTTCTCGACTCCAGGGCAGACATAGGTCACGGCGTCAGGGAACGCCTGCTGGCACGAGCGAACGTGCAACCAGTGGAGGTTGCCCGGAGCGATGATCGCCGCAACTCGCCCCAGCGCAGCGACCTCCGCCGTGAGGGAATCGTCGAAGGCGCACGGGGAGTGGACGAGAATCTCGCCGCTCCGGAGCTTCATCACCGTCATGCGCGCGTTGAACCGGGCGCCGCCCAGCCGCACGAAGTACGCCCGAAGCCACAGCGCATCGGGAACGAAAACTTTGAGGGAAGGAGCCGCGCGGGTGAATTTCGGTGGCGGCACGCCGGGCATTTCTACGCGATCCTCGTCCGTGATTTAACCACGCTGTTCATAGCGGCGTCGTGGAGGACAGGCAGTTTAAGCTGGGCTGCGCCGGCGCGTCATTGGCTGAGAGGCTGTCCTACAGGAAATCTCGGCCACCGCAGACACACGCCATCCCTTGGCCCATTTGCTGAGTCGATTAAGATTCGCCCGGCGGTCTCCGATACACAAGTTTTTCAAAAAATTGCGCTCGCGATCCGGATAGGTGAA
>DATATI010000084.1 GCA_036268875.1 Polyangia bacterium
CACCTATCCGGATCGCGAGCGCAATTTTTTGAAAAACTTGTGTATCGGAGACCGCCGGGCGAATCTTAATCGACTCAGCAAATGGGCCAAGGGATGGCGTGTGTCTGCGGTGGCCGAGATTTCCTGTAGGACAGCCTCTAATGGCTATTTTGATGGTATACAGAAAGCCAAGTCAGAACTAAACTTGCTGTCGCCCAATCAAAGCCGGAGTACACGATGCCTGCGCCTAATGACAGCAAGACCGTCTGGGTTCTAGGTGCAGGATTCAGCCAGTCATTAGGCGGTCCGCTACTCCCAGATCTATTTCGGTATGAGCATCAAGACGATCTGGAGCATTACTTTCCTGATAAAATGTTTCCGTCTCTCGCGGCCGAAATGTTTTGGATCCAGGGCGCTTTTTAACTGGGCGACTGGAAAAGGATCGTTCCTGGCGCGCCATAGCCCGAACCTGGACTGGATCGAAGCGAAACCAGCTTGGTCTAAACTATCGAGCCAGTTTGCAAAGGAAGCGACCGGCGATGTTCATGTGTTCGTAAACAAAGCCACAGGCGCGTCCGCGACCAGTGTTTGGAACGCTGTTGAACGGCCGATCCTTGAGGCCGCACAGAAGACAGGCCAAGTTGGTAAGATAATCGTTCACGCTGTGTGAGGTTTTTTTATGGCCAAGTACACCTACGTAACCGAAGATATTCCCCCAGAACGAAAAGAAAAGTGGCGACGACAACGCTGGCGTGACGATCGGGTGGTCGATCTGCTTCAAGGATTCACTTTCAAGACAAGTGGAAGACAAGGTTTTGTCTACTATCGTGAAGGTGATCGAATGTTGGAACTGCCTTGGGAGATGTCGGGCGTACCCGAGTACGATATTCTTTTAAATATCTTCGGATTAACGAGGTGGGTATTGCCGACCATCGAGCCGATTCCAGAAGGTGAGGGCAGGCGATTGGAGCAGGATTTGAAACGATGGCTGGATTCTGTGAAATACAGAGCTCAGTTCCTAAATACCCCTTACTGACAGACGTCATGACCAATCGCAATGCCGGAAGTTGTTCTAAATTCTTGGCAGCCAACCTAAATAGGGACCTGACCAAAGCCGGTGGGTTGAGGTTTTGATTTCCTGGCCGACCCCAACTCTGTTGGTAGAATGGCGAAAAGATTTGCCTCACGCCATTTCGCGATCGCGCCGTGCCCGAGGCGAAGATGGACCAACGATTGGCAGCGGCAGGGTAGGCTCGATCGAAAGCCGAGGGAATCTTCCGTAGTCACTTCGGTCCCTCCAGCCCCACCGCCCGTTCCTCCAGCGCCTTCGCTTGCGCGTTCAACCCGTGCCGCCGGCACATCGCTGCCAGGGCCAGCGCGGTCTGCGGCGCGCTGGTGACTTTGGCCAGCGCTGGGTCAAGCGGATCGGCGAGGGCCAGGGCCCTCTTCCAGCATTCGACGGCGGATGTCTCCAGACCCGCGTCCAGCGCCAGTTGACCGGCCAGGCGCCAGGCTTCGATGGCCAGCGGGATGACCGCCGCCGTTTCGGCCAGCCGGGCGGCGCCTGAATAATGAGTCGCCGCCTCGGTGGGGCGTTGGTCCAGGGCGTCCAGCAGACCGAGCGCCATCTCGGTCTGCGACTCCAGGTCTGTTGCGGCGTGCATTCGGCAGAGATCAACTGCGCCGCGGTAGATCTCGCGGGCTTTGTGGCGCTGGTTGGCGGCCAGGACATAGCTGGCCAGGACGTGCAGGTTCAGGATCTGTTCGCGGGGCATCTCCATTTCGGCGCACAGGGCGGCGGCGCGGGCTTGGGTGGACACGGCGTCGACGGAGCGGCCCTCGCGCAGGGCCAGTGCGGCGGTCAAGACCAGTTGTTTCAGCTGGGCGCCGCCGCCGTTGATGAACTTGGGTGAGAGGCCGGCGGCGCGCAAGGCGTCGTCGGTGGGGCCGGGGCGGGCGTCGATGCGGGTGGGCGCGGCGACATCGGGAAACGCGCCGCGGCCGCCACCGCTGGCGCTGGAGGTCTGTGTGGCGAGATCGTCTTGCTGGGCCTTCTCGTCGACGAGGCAATCAACGATCATCGCGCGCTCGTTCAGGCTATGGGCCAGCGGCAAGGCGGCGGCGCCGTCGGTCTCGACGACGATCCAGCGAACCTGGGACAGATGGGCGGACAGCGCCAGGGCGGTCAGGGTGAAGGCCAGCCCCTCGGCGTCGTCGACCCGGACCGGCGCCAGGACCACCACCACGCCGGTCAGCGGCGGCAGCAGGTCTTTCGTGGCGGCCAGCAACAGCGCCCCGAAGGCCGCGGTGCCAACCAGTTCGCCCGGCAAGTCACTCAGGGCCGGCAACTTGATTCCGGCGGGCGCGACGGCGGTGGTCTTTTCGTTCCACAGTTCGCGCAGGCGCTGGGCGCGCGCCGGCCAGCCGAGATCAGCGCCCGCGAACGGATCGTCGAAACGGAAAAACAGCGCGCGGTTGTCGGCGTGATTTTCCTGGGCCATCAACAGATCCAGGGCGTCGCCACGCAAATTGGCGTCGGTGGACAGGTGCAGCAGCCTGACGTCGGTGGCGCGAGCGAACCAGGTGGCTTCTTCGTGCAGCAGGCGCAGCGGACGGGCGATCGATTCCACGATGGACAGCGATGAAAACGCGCTAGTTGATCTTGACGATGGCGCCGGTGATCTCCGCCAACGCCGTCCCGGACATGGTGGTCTTGGTGCCGGAGACCGTGGCTCCCGCCTGCACCAGTTCGACCCCCGAGCCGCCGCCGGTGGCATGCACCTTCTGCGCGCCGTTGATCTCGATGGTGCCGTCCTTCTTCAACGAGATGCTGGCGCTCCCGCACTGGAGGACCATTTCCTCGGCGGCGGTGACGGTGATCTTGCCGTCTTTCAACTCGACCGAGCACTTCGGGTTGTGCACGGTGATCGGGCCTTGGGAATCCAGGTCGACGGCGTCTTTGATTAGCAGCTTGTTGGGGCCCTGCACGACCTGAAACTGCGCGTCGGCGGTGACGTTGTACTGGCCGTGGACGGTGGTGGTCTTGTCCGACGCTTGAACCGTCAGGACATCGCCTTGCTCGACGGTCTGTTCGCGCCCGCCCTGATAGGTGCCGGTGTGCTTGTCGGTCACCGTGACGGTGTCGGTCTTGCCGACGGTCATCTCGCGCTCGGCGACGAAGGTTTGCTTCTCTTTCTTGGTGATGGTGCTGGTGCGCGTGCCGGTGACGCTGATGGATTCGTTGCCGCCCACGCTGACGCTGCGGTCGGCGCCGACGCTGATGGACTGGTCGTGCTTGACCTTGGTGGTTTGATTTTTCTCCGCCTGGAAGAACAGCTCCTCGGCGCCTTTTTTGTCTTCGAAGCGGATCTCGTTGAAGTTCGACGGCGCGGCGCCCTTGGTGCTGCGGCTCTTGATGCCGCTTTGGGTTTTGTTGTCGGGCAAGGTGTAGGGCGGCATGTTGTTGGCGTTGTAGACGCTGCCGGTGATGATCGGCCGGTCGGGGTTGCCGCCCAGAAATTGCACGATCACTTCCTGGCCGATGCGCGGGATGTAAAGCGATCCCCAGTTGGCGCCGGCCCACATTTGCCCGACGCGAATCCAGCAGGTGCTGTCTTCGTCCAACTGACCTTTCCGATCCCAGTGAAACTGGACCCGCACCCGGCCATATTTGTCGGTCCAGATCTCCTCGTCGGACGGGCCGACCACGGTGGCGGTCTCGGGGCCGCCGGCAAACGGCGGCGCGGCCAGCGGCTGTGAGCGGAAGGGCCGTTTACCGGCGATGGCGGTGAACGACACGTGGCAGATCTCGTCATTGCCAGCGCCGCCGCCGCTTTCCAGGGCCGGGTTGGACAGGGCCAGCTGCGTGCGCACCAGCAGCAGCTGATCGGTCAACGTGGTCAGGTCTTCGATCTGAAACAGCGCCCCGGCTTCCAGGCCGCGGGCGTTGCCATCGCCTTCGATGCGATCCGCCTCCGCCTGCTGTCCCTGCAGGGCCATCTGGGCGTAATGCTCGCCGGCTTCGCGCGTGTCCTTGGCGTCGCCGGTCTCGTCGTCCTGCGCGCCGGCGTGGTGGCCGGCGTAGTCGTAGATCTCCAGCAGGTCTTCTTTTTCCGTGGCGGTCTGGGTTTTCGCACCCTTGATATCGGCGCCCTGACGCAGGCGGAAGTCGTGCGCCTCCAGCGTGACGGCGGTGCTGGCGGTCTCGTGGGCGTGGTGCCATTCGGTCAGGTGATCACGCTGGAATTGCGCGCTGCCGCTCGGCCGAACCGGCAGCGTCTCGTAGCCGCCCACGGCCTTGTGGCTGCTGATGCTGTCGGCCAGCACCAGCTTGTGTTCGCCCTGGGTGTGCGTGAAGTAGTAATAGATTCCTTCGCGCTCCATCAAACGGCTGATGAACGCAAAGTCCGATTCGCGATACTGAGTCAGGTAGTCCCAGGTCGGGTATGAGTCATCGAGCAGCTTGCTTTCGAAGGTGATGCTGTGCTCGCGAAAGACCGACTGCACGACGTCCGGCACGGTCATGTCCTGGTACACGCGACAGTCCATGGTCTTCTGGAGCAGCCACAGTCGCGGCGACAAAGTGGCCTGCAAGACGGTGTATTTGTCCACCCGCCCGAGGCGCCGAAGGTGCGTGACGATGCCGTTGAAAAACCGCACGCCTCCCGCCTTCGACAGGCACACCGTCAGCGGCTTGCCCAGAAGCTGCGACGACGGCACGTCGGGAAGCTCGCTCAAAAGCTCGAGGTCATAGTGAAAAAGGCGTCCCAGCTCCTCGCTGCCCGACATCCGGCGCAGCAGCAACGGAATCGGCGCGCCTTCGATGGTGATCGGTGTGCGGTCAGTGGGTAGCATGGTTCACCTGGTTCGAGTGGTCGGATTGTCGTGAGAGGCGGGCCGGCGTGGGGGAAAGACTAAAAACGGTTCCTGTGGGTGTGGCTACCAGGACCTGATCGTTGTCGGCAGCCACTGCAACCGAGCGACCGTGGCCGCTCGGCACGCGCCAAAGAGTCTTCAGCCGTGGCAAGGACCAAGCCTGCACATCGGACTTCGCCAGCAACAACTCGCCAGCCTTACCGCAGGCGAGCGCGTGGCCAGGAGCCAGCGCTCGCTCGCCCGCGACCTGTCCGTCGTCTAGGCGGCGCACCGTCACGCGCGGACCTTTGCCTCGGCGGCCGATGTCGTTGCCTCCTTCAAAAAGCTCAATCAAAAAAGGACCGCAAGCGAACGGTACCGGTTCGTTCCACAGGCCGAATTCCCGCCAGCCGCCTGGCCCGCTGGTCAGACAATAGGAATCCCGATAGTGCTCTTTGGTCAGGTTCATTCCGACACAATCCACCCGGCCTTTGCCGTCTTGGCCGCCGTGCAGGGATACGATCGTCGCGTGCGGTTCGGCACTATCACGGTCTTCGATTTTTCCACCCAATAAGAGCTCAACGATTCGATCCGTCTTCGGCGGTGGCCAGACGTCTCGCCCGTCCGTATCCTGCAAATATTCTCGCCTGGTGGCACTGTATAGCGTTGCCGATCGACGGCCACTGTCGCTAAAAATTGCCAACACGCCTGGTTTTGGCGTCCAGCGATCAATTACGGCGCCCCGTCGATCAAGAAGAAGAACCACTTCATCTAGGCGACCGTTTGCTGTGTTGGCTGATCCGAATATCAACAAGCCGGCTTGATCGGGAATTGCCTGACGAATCCAATCCACGCCCGGAACGGACACGTCGACCCAATCTCCATCCCGCGATCGAAGGCGCATGTGTCCATTGTTCCGCCATAGGACACAAGTTCGATCATCGAGAACGAAAAGGCCACCTTCTTGTGGACTGGGAAAGCCGATCGAGGAGTCGCGAGTGTCGTCGGCGTATCCTTGGGAAGTCGGCCAAAGACACAACAGGCCGAGGGCGACGGCGCTGGCCTTCCGGAAGGATGACGTTGAATGGTTCACCGTGGCACTCGCGATCGACGAGGGACCAACGAGACGTCTTCGTACCGGTGAATGACTAAGAGCGTTCCAACTTCAAAGGCGTGCGCATTGAACCAAGTCGCCTTATCCAACGGCCAGAGATGGATGCATCCGTGCGACGTTCCGAGCGTCTGGCCGGTGCCGGCCTCGCCTTCCGGGGTCGTATGAAACATCTCGCCGCTCAGTCGCTCGTTTTTGTCCTGGACGTGGTTGTCGTTCTTGTCCTGATAGTAACGAATGGCGGCTGGTCCAAAGTCATTGAAGATCCACCTGTCCGGTGGGTCGGCGCTTGGTCCTTTCAAGTCTCGATGCCGACCGAGAACCTCGTTTCGCGACAGGCCGGTTTTTTTGTAGACCGATTTCCATCGCCCAGGGTTCGCCTCATAGAGGAGATCTTTTGGGTTGTGCGGATCGTCTTTTATGGGAACGCCCCACGGCAATCTCGAAAACCCCCAGGTGTTGGTCAGGTACGGACCAATCGAGCCAATGCGGAATCGGCCCGGCGTGGTTGGTGCGGGGCCGAACTTTTCATTTGGTCCTCTCGGCAGAGGCATTTGTGGTCCTCCCCAAGCCTCGATGTCCAAAACAACCTTGATGCCGACCAGAAAAAGCAGCCGCTTTTCTCCCGGATAAAAGTGGAGCTGCGATGGGTCCCGATCATCCGTCTGCGATGAAAGCAGGCGCTGTGGTCGCTGTGGATCAGCCATGGTTGCGTTCAAGCGAGGAATCCGCCGGATGCTACCTGTTCGGCAACCCGCCGGGAAAGTTTCGTGGTCAGCTACCTATGCAAGATCACCGGCAAATTCACGGTGCGGATTGCGGTTTCCCAATCGTTCGTTTAATGATTGAACGGTGATGTTGATGGCCGAGGCGCGGGCTTCGGGGCTGGAGAGCAAGGGGCGGCACCACCCGGGGGAAGATGACGACGCTGCTTTCGAGCCGCTGATCGTCGCCGAGAAGATCCGGGCGCTGTTCGACAAGGGCGTTCTTCCCTACCTGGTCGGCGTGGTGAACGCGATCGTCCTGGTGGCGGCGCTGCGGCCGGACGCCTCGACGCTGGCGCGTGGCGGGTGGTTGATGGCGATCTGCGCGCTGGCCCTGGCGCGGTTCACCCTGACGCAGGCCTTTTTCAAAGCCGACCCGTCACCGACGGAGGCGCCGCGGTGGGGCCGATGGTACGCGGTGGCGATCGGGAT
Source organism: Polyangia bacterium (assembly GCA_036268875.1). Classification (GTDB taxonomy): domain Bacteria; phylum Myxococcota_A; class Polyangia; order Fen-1088; family Fen-1088; genus DATKEU01. The sequence continues at coordinate 7,141 of DATATI010000084.1, forward strand.
GAACGGCGGGGCCTGGGGGGCGCTGCCGCTGTTGTTTCCCGCGCCGGGGCAGCTGGCGGTGCACGCCCTGATGAGCTTTGTCCTGGGCGGAATGGTGGCGGGCGCGACGGCCACCGCCAGCAGCGATCAGCGATCGTTTCGCGCCTTCGCTGTTCCGGCGCTGGCGCCGATGATCGCCACGCTGGCGTTGGGGGAGGGGCGCGTGAACCTGGCGATGGCGATGATGCTGACGTTGTACGGGATCGCCATGGGCATTCTCGCGCGTAACAGCGGGCGTTCGTTCGCGCACGCCACGCGCCTGCGCCTGCGCAACGAACGGTTGTTGCAGCGGCTGGCCGAGGCGCGTGATCAGCTTGAGCAGCGGGTCTTGGACCGCACCGCCGAGCTGCGCGCCACGTTGGAAGAGCAGCGCCGCGCGGAGGCCAAGGCGCTGCAGGCGGTGGTGGCGCGCGACGAATTCCTGGCGGTGGCGTCGCACGAATTGCTGACGCCGCTGTCCGCCTTGCAGTTGCAGGTGCGCCTGCTGGAACACGACGTCGCTTTGCGAGCAACCGGCGATCGATCCGCGCCCAGCGTGGTGTCAATGAACCGCCAGGTGGCGCGCATGGCGGCGCTGGTCGATACGGTCTTTCGCGTGTCCGGTCTCGATCGCGGCCAGCTGGTGCTGGACGCGCGGGCCATCGATCTGGCGGCGATCATCCGGGCGGCGGTCTCCGATCTGGAAGCCAGCGGCGCTTTGGTGTCTTCTTCAGGGGCGGTGGTCCTCCGCCTGCACGAACCGATGGACGGCTGCTGGGACCCGGTCCGGGTCGAACAGATCGTGATGAACCTGCTGACCAACGCCTTGAAATACGGCGAGGGCCACCCGGTGACCATCGCCCTTGAAGGCGATCCGCAGGATGCGCGGGTGGCGCTGTTGTCGGTCAGCGACCAAGGCTGCGGCATCGCCACGGCCGAGCTGGACAGCATCTTCGAGAAATTTCACCGCGGCGATGCCGGCCGTCGCGGCCGGGGTCTCGGCCTGGGGCTGTTCGTGGTGCGCGAGCTGGCGACGGCGATGGGGGGCAGAATTGCCGTTTCCTCGACGGTCGGACAGGGATCGACGTTTCGCGTGTCCTTGCCCGGCCGCACCGTCTCAAACCCAGCGACGGCCCTGATTGACGCGACACGTGCTGGTGGCGGAAACTAGTGATTCACCATGGACCCTGACCGCCGCCCGGTTCTGATCGTCGAGGATCACCGATCGATCCGCGAAGGTCTGCAGACGCTGCTGGCGGCGCGTGGGTTTCCGGTGGTGGCGGCGGCCAGCGGCGAAGAGGCGCTGCGGCTGCTGGACGCCCACAACCCCAGCGTGTTGCTGCTGGACATGATGTTGCCCGGTATCAGCGGCGCCGAGTTGCTGGCCACCATGCGCAAAGACGCGCGCTTTGTCGATCTGCCGGTGGTGGTGGTGTCGGCCGCGCCGGTGACGTTGACCGACGTGACGGCGGTGGTGCGCAAGCCGCCCAACGTCGATCGGCTGATCGAGACCGTGTCGCGTCTTTACGCCCCTTTTTAGGCCACCGCCTGCGCCGTCGGCGAACCGTCGTTGTCGTTGGCCGCCGCGATCTGCAAGCGCAGCCGGCAGGCCGCCGCCGATTCGCTCCACCCGCGCCGCGAGAGGCGCCACCACACGATCCCCGCCGAAGCACCGATCTCCAGCGTCAGTCCCCACCAGCCGCCGCGCGCGCCCATCCCGAAGCGATATCCCAAAAGCCAGGTCAGCGGCGGCGTGAACAACCACGACGTCACCACGCCCACCACGGCGGCGAAGCGCACGTCGCCCGCCCCGCGCAAGGCGCCGCGGGCGACCACGTTGGCGGCGTCCATGATTTGAAAGACCGCCGCCACGTGCAGCAATCCCACCGCGGTGGTCAGCACGGCCGCGTCCTTGGTGAAACCGGCCACCATGGCCGGGGCGCCGAACGCGAAGGCCAGCGTCCAGCCGAGGGCATACGCCCCCGCCGCCGTCAGCGCCAGGCGGGCCACGCGCGTGACCAGCTCGTCGCGATCCGCGCCGACCGCCTGGCCCGCCAGCACCGCCGCCGCTTCCGCCACGGCGAAGGCGGGCAGGAACGACAGGTGAATGATCTGGATGGCGATCTGGTGGCCGGCCATCTCCACCTCTGACAGCAGCGAGATCATCAGCGACAGCAGCAGGAACGATCCCACCTCCAGCGTGAACTGCACGCCCAGCGGCACGCCCAGGCGGACCAGCGCGCGCAGATGCCGCCGCGTCCATTCGGCCAGCCCCAGCTCGGCTCGCCGCATGGGCAAGGCCAGAAACGCCGCCTCGGCGACGCTGGCGATCAGCGACGCGATGGCGGCGCCGGCCACACCTTGGTGAAAGACGAAGACGAAGAGGTACGCGAGGCCGATGTTGATCAGGTTGGCCAGCAACGACGCGCGCATGGGTGCGCGCGAATCGCCCTGGCCGTAACGAACCTCGCGCAGGGCGATGAACAGCAAGCCGGCCGGCGCGCCCAGACCGCGCAGGCGAAGGTAAGTTCGCGCGGCGTCGCCGGCGGCTGGCGTCGCGGCCAGGTGGCGCAAAAGCTCGGCGGCGCCCTGGGCGGCGATGGCCGTGAGCAGGCCCAGGCCGACGGCGATGACGATGGCCGCGCCTTGATAGGCGGGCACGTCAGCGCGGCGGCCGGCGCCCACCGCCTGCGACACCAAGGTGTTGGCCCCCCGCAAAAGCCCGATGGAAAAACAAAGCAGGCCAAAGGCGACGATGCCGCCCAGCCCGACGCCCGCCAGCTGGGCGCGTCCCACGTGGCCGATGAGGATGGTGTCGACCAATGTCATCGCGCTGTACGACAGCATCGACACCGTGATCGGCCAGGCGATTCGCAGCAGTTCTTTGAGGGGATGATCTTTCCATTCGAGGTGTGGCATGGCGGGTCTTTCCGGGCGTGGCAGCCAAAACAAAGACAAACAAAGGCAAAAAAAAACCGCAGGTCCCTTGGCGGGGCCCGCGGCTTTTGTTGTCGAAATCTGGGAGACGCTAGGTCAGTCGATCCTCCCGATGACAACCGCCGCGGCGACCCCGGCCGGCTTGATCGCGGTGCGCCGGGCGAAAACGCCGGCGCGCGCGGCGCGGAATTTGGGGCCCTGGTGCATGACCGTCATCCTAAGCGGCGCTGCTCAAATCTGCAAGACATGTTACCATCGCCGTCCGAGCGCCATCTGGGGCGCCGTATCTTTGAGGTGTCTTATGGGTCCACTTTCGCGTTGGTCGGGCGCAACGAAGGTCCTGGTTGTTTCTCTGGTTTCGTTGCTGGGAGCGGCGGGCTGCGGAAGTGGAGCAACGTCGGATCTAGGCAACCAGCGCGGCGGCAACGATGCTGGCAAGGACGGCACCACCGGCGACGCGCCCAAAGAGACCGGCGCCACTGACACCGCCGCCACTGACGGGACGATAAAAGATGCCGGCGGCATTGACGCCGACGCCTCTCCTGTCGATGTGGCAGGTAACGATCTCGGCGTCGACAGTCATCCCGACGGCGGCGGTGACGTGGCGGTCGACAACGCGCCCCCATCGGGCTGCACCGTCGCCAGCGACTGCCCGGGACAGGACACCGAGTGTTCGAAACGCACCTGTGTGCAGGGCGCCTGCGGCGTGGCCACCCTGGCCCCGGGCCTGCCGGTGCCGCTGCAGATCGCCGGCGATTGCAAGGTTCGCCAGTGTGATGCCCAGGCCCAGGTGGTGGCCGTGGCCGATAATTCTGATCTCCCACAAGACGGCAATGCCTGCACCGTCGACGTCTGCACCGCCGGCGTGCCATCGCACACCTCGGCGCCGGTCGGGCAAGTCTGCGGTGGCATCAACAAGTGCAACGCCAACGGCCAGTGTGTCGGTTGCAACGTCCCCGCCGATTGTCCGGGCGATGACAACGCTTGCCAGACGCGCACCTGCGTGCAGAACGTCTGCGGGTTCAACCGCGTCGCTGCCGGCACCGCCATCGCCTCGCAGACCGCCGGCGATTGCATGGTGGTCCAGTGTGACGGCCAAGGAAACACCACCACTGTCAACGACAACAACGACAAGCCGGTGGATGGAAACGCCTGCACCAACGACGTTTGCTCGGCCGGCACGCCCTCAAACCCGCCGGTGGCGTCCGGAACCACCTGCGGCAACGGACGACAGTGCGACGGCGCTGGCCATTGTGGACAGTGCAACGTGGCCAGCGACTGTGGGGCCAACAATGATTGCCGCACGTACAGTTGTTCGGCGCAAGGCGTGTGCAGCGCCAATTTCGCGGCCTCCGGCACCGTGCTGACCCCGCAGCCAGCCCACAACTGCAAGAAAGCCGAGTGCGATGGCCAAGGCAACATCATGCAGGTCAACGATGACACCAACCTGCCCGACGACGGCAACCTGTGCACCACCGACGTCTGCACCAACGGAACCCCGTCGAATCCCGCCGAGCCGACCACCACCGCCTGCGGCACCAACCAGCACTGCGACGGTGCCGGCCAGTGCGCAGGTTGCTCGGTGCCCTCCGACTGTGGCACCAACCCCTGTTTGATTTACTCGTGCAGCAACAACGCCTGCGGCAGCACCGCCACCGCCCTGGGCACCGTCGTAGCCACCCAGACCGCTCACGACTGCAAACAGGACCAGTGCGACGGCAACGGCCATGTCGTCAGCGTGAACCTTGATACCGACACGCCCGCGGACGACGGTAATGTCTGCACCGTCGAGGGTTGCAGCAACGGCGCCGGCACGTCGACGCCCGCGCCCACGACGACTGCCTGCTCGACGAGCGGGGGCACCCACTGCAACGGCGCCGGAATGTGCGTGGCCCCGCCGCCACCGGCGCAGACGTTCATGGTGTTGCGGGTTGACGTGACGGGCCTCGCCGCTGCGGCAGCCGCTCCGCTTTTCGTGGAGGAGCGCTCCGTTACGGACGGCAGCCTTGTCAGAAGTATTTCCTTGCCCACCTTCGCTAATCCCGGGACGAACAAGCCGGTCATGCTTTCAAGTACTGCCAAATCAGAAGGAGGCTTGTCGCTCTCCGTTGACGGCCACTATCTGATGTTGGGTGGCTATGGTCCTACCAGCTCTGCTCAACTCGCCAGCGTAGGCGGCAGCGCGGCTGATCGCGTGGTCGCGCGTATCAACGTAACCGGAACGGTCGAGACCTATGCACTGACCAGCACCGCGTTCCTTCAGGATAATTTCCGTGCTGTCGTCTCGACCGATGGGGCTGATCTCTGGGCATCCGGAGCGGCGATGAAAGACTCCGGCGACGGCGGCGTCTGGTACGCGAAGTTCGGTTCTAACCCGGGGGTCCATGTCATCGGCGACACGAATTTGCTACCGAAGCCGCCTGCATATATGCGGGTCTGCACCGTCGCGGATATCGACGGTGACAATACGAAGAAGCTTTATTGCTCCTGCGATCGCTCCAATTTCACTGGGATTCTTCTGATCGGCAACGGTGTTCCGCCCCAGGCGCCAATGCAGTCAGCGAATCTTTTGCCAGGAATGCTGAACATGGGAAGCCTGAGCCCCTACGCGTTCGTCTTCGTCGGGACGGATACGTTGTATGTCGCTGACGACAACACGCCAGGCGCCGCGGGCGGTGGGGTCCAGAAATGGATCAAAGCAAACGGCACCTGGTCCAGCAATTCTGCCGACACCCTCAAAACGGGAGCCTTCGGCGCACACGGTCTTTCGGTTCTCACCAGTGGCAGCACTCGAATTATTTTGGCCACGACCGCGGACGTCGACAGTAACGGCAACGCTATCGCCAACAGCATCGTGAAGTTTGTTGATACTGGAAGCGGAACACCGACGACCACCACATTGGTCAGTGTCACCGCTAATTCAGTTTTCAAAGGCTTAGCCCTGCCGCCGAATTGAAGCTCCAGATCGGCGGGCGGTCCTTAGTTCAACGAACACAGCGTACGTGGTATTTCGAACCCATGTCTGCGAAGTCGGACGTCGAATCGGTCTCTCCATCAGCGAAGTTGACCGGCCACGCGTTATCAGTTGGGTCTCCTGCTGTAGGTGTGGACGTCCAGAATTGAACATCTGGTGTATTCGGAAAGGCGATTGGATCAGCTGTTGGACTGGTGCGGGTATCGTCAACAATTGTCTGTAGCTCTGAAATACTCGGCAATCGCCATATTCCGGAGCAATGTAACTTGCCGTCTTGCCAGTTGTAAGTGTTGCTGTCGATGCTCTGCTGCCAGGTCAGCCCGGTGGCAGCGTCGTAGACTTCGCCTGCTGTCCTGAATTGATAGCGATTCGGGTAGCATTTCGGTGGCGCCGAGCCTGCGGATACGCATCGGACAAAGGCCTGGCCTGGTACGGTCGAGCTACCCACCCCTCCGGTGGTAAATTGTACGACGTACACAGAATTCGCAAAAGCTAAGTAGGTTGAAGATGTCCAAAATATATCGCCGACAGTACCGAGGAAGACCGGATTTATGGGCAGCACCGGGTAAACTTTTGTGAAGTCCACGACCGACACAAGTTCCATCCTGGTAGGCAGCCGCCAGCCAGGCCCCTTGCTGAGGCAGTGATTGGCTGCGTCTGGTTCGGAATAGCTCGCGCTATTAGCCGTACGTTCCCAAAGCAGGCCAGTCACGTTGTCAGTCACCGTTCCATCTCCGTTGTCTTTGTAAGACTGGAGATTCGGCAGCCCCGAATTCGACGGGTTTGGCATGGTAAATCCGCCGCATTGGCATTGTGTGTTCCCAGGGCTACCCACCGGTACGCCATTGCACAGATCGTCGTTGCCGAAAACGCAGGCGTCGGTCGCCTTGGGCGAGCGATCGCAGGTACCCCATTGTCCGCTGGCGCAGGTTGTGGTGCCGCCAGCGCATTGCCCTTTGGTGCCCAGTTTGTCGCCACACTTTCCTGTGTCGCCGTTAATGCAAACACAATTCTCATTCGGGTTACCGTTGCAGTTGTTGTCGTTACCTCGATCGCACGTGTCCGTGCCTTTCGAATCAGTGCAACCCGTCCATTTGCCGGCCACGCAGGTGGCAGTGTCCAGACCGCATGAACCGAGTTTGTTCAAGGCGCCGGCGCACGTCTTCTGGTCGCCATTGACGCAAGTGCAGTTCTCGTTCGGCACGCCGTTGCAATTGTCGTCGTTATTTCTGTCGCAGGTATCCGCGCCTTTGGGACTGATGCTGCACGGGCCCCAGGTGCCGTTGCCCTGACAAGTCTCCGTTCCTTGCGAGCACGGACCAGCCAGTCCGTCCGCCGAGCAAAAACGTGTTGCGTTCGGCTGACAACTCCCGCAAGCGCCGTTCATGCAGGCCGGCTTGGGTGCCACGCATGTCGTGACCAGGGTCGTGCTCATCAGGTTGGATCCGCATTGATAGACGCTGGAACCCAAGCAAAACATGTCGCCTGGCTGATGGCTGATGCACTGGGGGACGCAATTCTCATTGGGCTTTCCGTTGCAGTTGCTGTCGTTTCCGGGAGCGCACGTATCCGCTGAAGCGGGTGGAGTGCTGCACAAGCCCCAGGTGCCGTCGCCTCCGCAGGTCTCCGTTCCTTGGGCGCAGGGCCCCACTAACCCGTCGTCTGAGCACTGCCGGGTTGTGTTCGGTACGCAGGCTCCGCAGACGCCGGTCATGCAAGCGGCCTTTGGCGCCGTGCAGGTTGTCACCAAGGTCATGCTGGTCAGATCGGAATCGCACTGATAAACGTCCGATCCAATGCAGAACTTGTCGCCGGCTTGGTGTCCCGAACATTGCGGAACTATCGGAGGTCCGGCTTCTGTGTCGATCACGCCGGAATCGTCTCCAAGGTCGAGTGTTGCCTCCGAATCCGACGCGACATCGGACGATGTTTCGGGGTTCTCTGCTTCGATTCCTTCGTCAAGGCTCCTGGATTCATCCGATGGAGCGTCGGACGGGACCTGACGATCCGCCGAGTCGACGCTCCCGTCGTTGCGCGGTCCGAGAGACTGGTTTTTTACACATGCGCCCGAAACCATCAGAACCGAAACAAAGAATACACGGCTGAATCGAGTCGTTCGCGACATGTCGTCTCACCTCGGTCAAAAAAGTATTTGGCAGAAAATCCGACTATCAGGCGTGACTCCCGGGCCACACGAAAGGGACATCCGGACAGGTTCCTGCTTCCGATCGACAAGGAAAAGAGCCGTGGACGCAACCGCGAGCACAGCGCCCACGGAGAAGCCGACGATCGCCCAACGAACCGCCGTCCTTTCCCCGCCATTGAGATTCAAGCATGTGCTGCCGCCGCTGATCGTTCCGCTGTCATCGCTGCACAATGACTTCTTCCCGGTCGGGTCCGCCGGATCCCGGGTGGAATTGAATGAGTGAACCTTACTGACATAGTTCATCGTTTCGGCGATCCCGAGGCCGAACCCGCCAACAGCCACGATTGCCATTCCCCATTTTGCTGGCATCTTCCAATTGCGTTCGCTCTGTGACGCGGCTGATTGAGCATCATTTGATGTTGGTTCGGAAACAGTAACAGCCGGTTCGGGATTGATTGCTGCAGATGACTCTGGACGCTGGGATCGGAGAACTATTGGGCTTGTCGCAGCCAACGGAGCGTCGAAAGTGGTGCTTTTTCCTGCGTCGATCTTCAGTTCCTTGGTGATTGGTCCGTAGCCAGGAGCCTCGACCAAAAGGACAACTGTTCCTGGATCCACCCAGATTACGCCGTCTGACGGCAGCTTCGAGGCGCGTCGTTTGTTGACCTGCACGGTTGCGCTCGGCGGAACGCCGCCTGGAACGTTGATTTGTATCTTGCCCAAGTATCCGTGAATCACGCTGAGGCTGTCGCTCAAGATGGGGCGTTTTTCATCAACCCAGGCATCGGCGTTGGCCAACGCTTCTGAGAGGTGCTCCTCCGCTTCGACCAGCCGATCGAGGGATTGCTCAACCAGCCCCAACTGCGCCGCCGATCGCGGTGTGTGGGCGATCTCGTACGCACGTTTGAAATAGCCGTGAGCCCGAAGGTTGTCGCCTTTCTTTCGCAGCTGTATGCCCTGGCGGATCAGCGACTCAGCGTCTTCGCCATCTTGGGCCCGCGCGACCCGGGGGCTTGCAGCAAGCAGAAGAGCAACCATGAGGCCCACAACCGATCGAATCCAAACGCCTCTTTTCACCAGCGCCTCAGCTTGAAACGAAACGCGATCAGCGCGCCGAGCCCGCTGAAGATCACCCAAATAGCGAAGAACGCGACCAGTCCTTTGTTTGCGTCGTGCCGGCTGTGGGAGAGCGCCGCAAATGCCCTGCCGATCACGCCGGCCACCGTAGTGCCGATCGTCGCCCCAATCACTGCGCGGGACCAGGAGCCGCTTCTCTTGACTACTGAAAGCCCAATCCAGCTTCCAAAGACGACGAAAAGCGGCAGGATCACAGCGCCGAATATCGTGAACCGCAGCGAGAAATCGTCTTCACCACCAAACGCGGGGAAGTTCGGTCCGAGACCGGTTGCATTTCCCACCGCGGCGGTTGCGAGACAGAACACGCCACCCAAAAGTCCACCTACGCCGGCGGCCGGAATTTGCTTCACGGGATATTCCAAAACATCACTCTTGGTGCACCCCTGAAATCACTCCAAAGGCCGTCCCAACTGACACCCCAGTGCACGCGGAACCAACTGGACACCGACGTCATACGCGAGCCGTCCCACAAGTCAATGTGGTCACCGGTTCGACGTGATCCGCCTTTTTCGTTCGGCCGTTGCCAGTAGTCGGCCAAGAAAATGATCCCCGTTCGACCCGTTATCTTTTCGAACACCGTCCTTCCTTCGTAAATCTCCGGCGCGGGACAGCCAGGAAACGGTTTCGTCTTCAGCCAATCCGCGAGGCCTTGGGCGGATGCAGCCATTCCGGACCGGTTCGAACCGACCGGGCATGTTGCGGCCTTGAAGGTTGCGAAACTTACGCCCGCTATCTGAAGGGCCGTGCCGACTCGTACAGCGCACTGGTTGTCGAATCCCGGCGGTGACTCGCCGGTTTTTACGTCAACGCACGGATGGGACGCCGAAGGATATGCGTCCCAAATATCTTTGAATCTTATTGTCTTCGCTGTTGATTGCTGAGGCTTCACCGCGCCAGTCGCCATCTCGCCTCTCCTTGCTGGGTTGTACCGAACTCTTCAGCATTCGCCAAGCGTCACACCGGCAGGAGTATCGGATTGATGACGCCAAAGTTGTCATGGACCAGGTCCCGGGCGGCAGCGCGGGATCGGGTTCACGCGGCGCCGGCGTCGACAGCGCCACCTCCTAGGAGCGACCGCGGTTCTAAGGCTCGCTGGCCAGAAACGCGGCGAGTTCGGCCAGGCTTCGTTCGGTGACGGCGCTGGGGGCGGCGCGGGTGTATTCGGCGCGGGCTTGTCTCGCCAGATGGCGGGCGCGGCCGGGCTCGACTTTCTCCGCCGCCAGAACCTTGGCCATGGCGAAGTGCACCTCGCCCAGGCGGGCCGGATCCCTGTCGTTCGCTTCCCGGTTGCGCAGGGCGCGCTCGATCAACGGGCGGGCCTGGGCGACTTCGCCCTCGCCCAGCAGTGCGGTGGCCAGGGCCATCAGTGCGCCGGTGACGAACATGCCTTCCGGTTCGGTCTCGCGTTCGAAGATGGCCAGCGCGCGCTTGGCGGTGATGCGCGCCTCCTCGAAGCGGCCGGCCGTGCTCAGATACTCGCTGTAGTTTGAAACGTTGATGGCAGTGCGCGGGTGATCGGCGCCTTCGCGCGTCTCAAGAATACGCACCGCGCGTTCGGCGTACGTCAATGCGCTTTTGACGTCGCCGCTCTCTGACAAGTAATAGGCCATATTGCCCAGAGACAGCGCCGTGTCCGAACTGTCCGGCCCGGTGGCTTTCTCTTTGGCCATCACCGCCAGGCTGATGTCGACCAGCGCTTGCTCAATCCGCCCCTGCTTCTGCCGCATCATCGCCCGGTTGTTGAGCAGCCAGCTCCTCAGTTGATCGTGGCCGCCCATTCGCTTGATGGTGGTTTCAGCATGGCGCGCCCAGATCTCCGCCACCTCCAGGCGCAACACATCGCTGCACACGCCGACCAACTGGGTGGCTGCTTCGGCGGTGACGGCGTCGTGGCGGGACAGTTCGGCGGTCCACACCGCGTCTTCGTAGGCGCGGGCCGCCACGTCGATGTCGCGCCGTTCAAAGTGAATGGTCGCCGCCAGCAACAAGGTCTCGGCCAAAAGCGGCGGGTATTTCATCGGCCGGACTTGCTGCTCCAGCTCGTCGACGGCCTTGGCAGCGTCGTTCATGCGGCCGACCAGAAACAGCGCGCGGATCTCGCCCAGCCGCCCGCGCAAACGATCCACCACCTCGCGCACCGCCGGATCGCTCGGCGGCTTGACCACCGCGCGCAGCACTTCGATGTCGGCGGCGCGTTCGATGCGCGGCAAACCGTTGGCGGCGTTGACGGCGTTTTCGACCACGTCGCCGTTGGCCTGACGAAACAGCCGGCAAAGCGCCTGCAAGCTGCCGAGGGCGTCCTGGAGAAACGCGATCCGCAGATCCAGCACCTCGGCCGATTGCTCGTGGCGCACGTGGGTGGCCTCGCAGGCGTCGGCGTACATCTTGCTCCAGTCCTCGGCGTACTGGTCCAGGATGCGGCTGACGTTTTCGAAGGACGTGCCGGCGTACAGCTTGCCGGTGCTCATGAAGGCGCTGCGCATCTCGGCCTTGGTGGTGGTCTCGATCGGCTGGCCGCGGATCGGCGCCTCCCAGATACCGGCCAGCTTGGTGGCGGCGCCGGCCTCGAACTTGCGGCGGCCGGCCACCACGTGGTTCTTCTCCAACTCGCCCAGCAGCATGTCCATCGACGACCAGCGATCTTCGGGGGCCACCGACAGTCCGCGCATCAGGACCACGCGCACCCAGGCCGGCACGCTGGACTTCTCGGGCGGTGGGCTGACCCGACCTTGCACCACGTTGGCGGTCAGGGCGAACAGCGTGTCGCCGGCGAAGGGCCGCTTGCCGTACAGCGATTCGTACAGCGCCACGCAAAAACTGAACTGGTCGGTGCGCGCGTCGGTGGCCCGGCCCAGAAATTGTTCGGGGGCCATGTACGCCGGCGTGCCCAGCATCGCACCGGTGCGGGTCAGGTTCATGTCCAGCGGCGCCGACGACGAGGTCACGCCGGCCGGCAACTGGCGGTCACCTTCGGACGACGCGGTCAGGATGCGCGTGGAATCGAGGTCGCCCGTGGTGGCAGCGACGCGCGCCTTGGCCGCTTCCAGCGCAGCGGGGACCGCCGCGATCCACGGTGTCTTCTCGCGGTCGGCCAGCCGCGCCAGCCCAAAGTCCATCACCCGCACCTGCCCATCCGAACGCACCATCACGTTGTCGGGCTTGAAATCGCGGTGAACCAGCTGCTTTTCGTGCGCGGCGGCCAGTCCGCGTCCCGCGGCGACGAAAATCTTCAGCGTGTCCGACCAGTGTCGTGGCTCGGCGTGAATCCAGTAGCTGAAGGTGTGGCCGTCGACGAACTCCATGGCGATGAACACCCGGTCTTCGAAGGTGCCCACGTCGTAAACGACGATGACGTTCGGGTGCGACAGCTTGGCGATGGCCTTCGCCTCGCGCATGAGGCGCGTCCGCGAATCGTTGCCGATCGACGTGCCGTCGCTAGGCCGCGTGCGCAGAAGCTTGATGGCGATCTTTCGGTCCAGTTCCGGATCGTACGCCGCGTAGACCTCGCCCATGCCGCCGCGCCCGACCATCTCCAGCGCGACGTAACGTCCAATGATCGCCCCGCGCGGCAGGGCGTTCTCGCCGTCGCGCGGGTTGGACGTCTCGGTCGATGTGGCCATCGGGATCCCAGGGTCTATCGGTGGCAACCGGTTGTCGATTAAGTCAGGTTACAGAAAACGCCTGACTCTGCCGGCGAATTTGCTATCTAAGGCGCCGCCATGACGTCTCATTCGTCCGCGCCGCCTGCCCCGTCGGTCTTCTCGCCGTACCAGAAGGTGGTCATCGCCATCCTGGCCTTCCTGCAGTTCACCATCGTCCTCGACTTCATGATCCTGGCGCCGCTGGGGGCGATCCTGATGCAGACGATGGGCATCACCACCCGCCAGTTCGGCGCGGTGGTCTCCGCCTATGCCTTCAGCGCCGGCATCGCGGGCCTGCTGGCGGCGGGCGTCGCCGACCGGTTCGATCGCAAGCGCATGCTGCTGTTTTTCTATACCGGCTTCGTGCTGGGCACGTTCCTGTGCGGGATGGCCACCAGCTATCAGTTCTTGCTGGGCGCGCGCATCGTCACCGGCGTGTTCGGCGGCGTGATCGGTTCGATCAGCTTCGCCATCATCGCCGATCTGTTCCCCCTGGAAGTGCGCGGGCGGGTGATGGGCACCGTGCAAAGCGCCTTCGCCGCCAGCCAGGTGATGGGTATCCCGCTGGGCGTCTATCTGTCCACCCACCTTGGCTGGCA
>DATATI010000085.1 GCA_036268875.1 Polyangia bacterium
CATCGAAGGCGCGGTCAGCGTGCCGTTTTATGATCCGGCGCCCTACTTCGACAAGCTGCCGAAAGACGTCTGGTTGGTCTGTTACTGCGCCTGCCCCCACGCCGAATCCGGCCAGCTGGCCGAGAAGCTGCGCGCGCAGGGTTTCACCAAGGTGACGGTCCTCGACGAGGGCCTCGGCTTCTGGCGCGCGCAAAAATACGGCACGACCGGCCAGGCGCCGACGCAGCAACACTGAGGCGGCGCAAGGATCCTCAGCCGGTCGGCGATTGATCCTCGACCGGGGCCGGGCGCTCGGCGTCGATGCCGTCGCGGCGCAGATCGTCGGCGACGGCGGCGCGCGCGGTGTCGCCGGCGGGTCCGTCGTACCAACCGGGATCGCCGTAGCCGCGAATGCCGTCGCGTACTTTTAGCACCGTGAACATGCCGCCCATGGTGATGACGTCGTGTTTTCCTTTTCCACCCAGCATCGGGATGCTGTTCGCCGGCACTGCCATGCCCATGTCGGCCATGTCCGCCATCCCGGTCTGCCCCATCGTCATATAGCCGGGGACCACCGCTTCCATTTGCTGATCCAGGTTGCCGGGCTGAACGCCGATCAGGTTGGGCGTGCCGTGGCCCATCTGGTTCATCACGTGGTGGGTCATGTGACAATGCATGGCCCAATCGCCCGGTTCGTGCGCGACGAACTCGATGGTTCGCGTGCTGCCGGTGGGGACCAGCACGGTGGTCTCCGGCCACTGCGCGGATTCGGCGACGGGCCCGCCGTCGGTCTCGGTGACGCGGAACTGGTGGCCGTGCAGGTGAATCGGGTGGTGGTCCATCGGGCTCAAATTGCCGATGCGCACGCGCACCCGCTGGCCGGTGCGCACCACCAGCGGCGCCGTGCCGGGGAAGGCCCGGGCGTTCATGGTCAGCACGTTGAACTCGACCATCTCGTTCGGATTGGGGCGCCTGGCGCCGGGGTCGATGCGCCATTCGTGCAACATGATGGCAAAGTCGCGATCGACCGGTCGCTGTGGCCGACGCGGATGAATGACGAACAGACCGGTCATGCCGAGGCCGATCTGAGTCATCTCGTCGTGGTGCGAGTGGTACATGGCCGTGCCCCACTGCCGCAAGGTGAACTCGTATTTGAACGTCTCGCCCGGTTGAATCGCCTTCTGGGTCAGACCGCCGACGCCGTCCATCCCATTCGGCGTGAGGATGGCGTGCCAGTGCACGGTGGTCGCCGCCGGCAAGCGGTTGGTGACGTAGATGCGGACGCGATCGCCCTCCACCGCTTCGATCAACGGTCCGTGCACACGGCCGTTGTAACCCCAGCACAACGCCTTCAGCCCGGGCGCCATCTCGTGGTCGACCTCGCCGGCGACCAGATGAAACACCTTCACGCCGCCGACCAGCTTCCACGGCAGCTTGGCGCCGTTGGGCACGGTGACCGGCAGATAGTCGCGAACGGCCCGTCCGGGCGACGGCGCGCGCTCGGGAGAAGCGGCGATCGTCGCCGCCGCCCCGCGCGCCGGGCTGGCGGCCGCCAGCGCGCCCCCCGTCGCGCCGGCCAGCAAAAGGGCCCGCCGCGAGAGCACGCACGTCTCTCCGTCGGTGGCGGCGGTGATCGATTTGCGTTCATGGCTCATGGTGATGACCTCCTTCGGGCAGCGAGCCACCGACGGCGCGGGCCAGATCCGCCCGCGCGCTCCAGTAGTCGCGCAAAGATTCCAAGTACCCCCGGCGCGCATCGGCCTCGCCCTGCTTCGCCGCCAACAATTGATAAAGCCCGGCCAGCATGCCGTTGTATTGCAGCAGCGTCTGTTGCAAGACGGTCTGCCGCAACGGCAGCAGACCATCGCGATACCGCAGCACCGCCTGCCGGCTGACCCGCACGCGGGCGCTGGCCACCCGCACCTCTGACCGCGCGTCGATGGACACCGCCAGGAGGTGACGTTCCTGCTGGCGCTTCTGCGCCTCGAGGCGAGCGATGACGGCCTGCCGTTGATCGAAAAGCGGCAGCTCGATCACCAGATTGGGACCAATCACGCGGGGGCCGTTCGGATCCTGGTGCGCGTCGACGCCCACCTCAAGCCGGCCCAGCAACCGCGTCGATCGCGCCAGCTCGACCGCTTTGGCCAGCAGTGCCGCCTGACGCCGCGCCACCGCCACGTCCAGCCGACGCTGCAGGGCGAACATCTCCAGCTGATCGACCGCGGGATCAACGGCCGGCAGCGGCGGCAGAGTGTCGGCGAACGCCCAGCTGGTGGTCTCGCCCCACAGGCCCAACCGTCGGTTGATGCGCTCGCGCGCTTCCAGCAGGCTCATCTCATCGCGCGCCAGATCCAGCGCGGCCTGTTCGTGCGTCGGCTGCTGGGTGGCGCGTTCGAGCTCGCTGATGTTGCCGGCGTCGAACTGACGCTGGGCCAGGGCGAAGGCGCCCTCCGAAGCGGCGACGACGGTGCGGCGGAACGCCACCAGCTCGACGGCGGCCTGGGCGGCCAGAAAATCCTTTTCCGCCTCAGTCGCCGTCTCCAGCGCGCGGTCGGCCACCCGCAAGGTGTCGGCCTCGAACTGTTGCTGGGCGATCTGTTTGCGCTGCGGCAGCACGAACAGGTCCAGGAAATCCTGCACCAACGACAGGCGCAGCTCGCTGTTTTCGCCCGAGCGAACGCGAAACCCCAGGTCGGCGCCGAAGCTGGGGTTGCGCAGCAGCCCGGCCTGCACCATGTCCGCCTGCGAGACGCCCAGCTCTTCGTAAACCGATTGTAAGTCCGGGTTGTTGACCAGGGCGATCTCCACCACCCGATCGCCGGTCAGCCCGGCCGCGGTCAGCATCCGCACCCAGCGCGCGATGGCCTCGGCATCGGGCGGCCCTTTTTCCCAGCGGGTCTTGTGCCCGGTGCGCTGCGCGACCAAGGCCGCCACCTGGTCGTGGCCACGCTCGGGCGAGACGCTGGCGCAACCGATGGCGGTCGCCGCCAGCGCCAGCCACGGCACCGCGACGCCGCCGCGCCGGCGCAGGCTGGGAACACCGCTCGGATGGTTCACGCGCTCTCCTTGGTCGAGATGGGGATCGATCTGACCAGGCGAAGATGGCACGCCGGTGGCCCGGCGGGCCAGCCGTGCCCGCGGGCGACGCAATCGACGCTCGCTTGTGAGTCGCTGCGCGTGTTAGGAAAAAGCACCATGCCCGCAGAGCTGCCGATTCTTGAGCTGGTCGTCAAGAACTACAAAAACTTCAACGCAAGGGCCACGCGCGACGCGCTCTGCGCTTACTGGCGCCACATCGAACGCGGTG
>DATATI010000086.1 GCA_036268875.1 Polyangia bacterium
AACTTCGTTTTCCAATCCGAGGCGCTGCGGCGGGTGTGGGCGGCCAGCCCGGACCACGATGTGGCGTGGCCAGCCTTCAGCGGCATCGCCAAGAAAGCCATCTGGCGCGGCTACGACATTCTCGCCGCCACCGAGTGAAGCACGCAGTGCGGGATGATCGCCGACACCTCGACGAACCACTTGACCACGGCCTACTGCTCTGCGACGGGACGGGGCAATGCAAGGGTGTCTCGATTCATTGCGGCGGCAGCGCGAGCCTCTGCACGATCGACTCGACTACCGCGTGTTGCAACCACGACGACAACTACACGAGCACTCCGCCCGTGTGCACCACTCCGCGAGACGGTTGCCACCAGCAGGTCAACGACTCCAGCGAGAACTGCACCGACTCTGCGGACTGCCCGAGCGGCATGGTCTGTTGCAATGACGGCAGCTTGGGATATTGGGTCAACGAGTGCCTACTCCCCGGCGAATGCGCGGGGAAATGAACGCCGGCATTGCCTGCGATGGCCGCACGCCCTGTCCGTCGCCGAAGACCTGCGCTCAAGACCTCGACTTTTCCTTCGCCAGCAGCATCGTCAAGACTTGCCAGTAGGCGCGCGCCACGGTGGACGCGGACTACCCTCGCGAGGTCCAGGTTCCACTCGCCGGACGCGCTACGCGTAGGCGCGCCCCTCGTTCAGCCGGTCGAGAGCTGATCATTTTGATCGACTAGGAATTTAGCCGACTCAAGATCGAACGCTGGAAGACGAGCCGATCTTGTGGGGTGATCGCTCGCCGCGGCGGATCGACTTCTCATCGGTGCTGTGCTCTCGTCCGAGCACGCAATCGCGGTTGTGGACGAATATCTCGACGAGGTAAGGCCGCGGCATACGTCGCATCTATCGACGCTTGGAGCGCAGGCGCTTACTGCGGAGACCAGGAGCAAAGTTTTCCGTCGCCGCCCACGACGATGTGCCCCTTGACGGCGATCGGGGTCGTCCACTGGCGAATCCCCGTGCAGTTGCCGCCCTTGTAGAGGACCGCGCCGGTCTCTCCATCGACGCCATAGAGCAGGTTTGCCGTCGTGCCGGACGCGGTCTGAGACATGGACCCTGCGACCCACACGATCGGGTTCGCCTTGCCGTCCGTGGTCGTGACGAGAGGCGAGCCGCTACGATTCTTGACCGTGCCCTGGTCGTTCTGCGATGGACCCCCGATGGTGGTGCACCAGTTTTGGGTCACCTTGATGGGATTACCCGGGGTCACGGTGAAGCCCATGAGGACGGCCATGCCGGGGTCCGCAGTCGAGCTGGCCGGACACCCCATGTACGGCCCGCGATCGACGGTGAGGGCGACGTGAATTCCGCTGGCGGTGGTGTAGGACACGGGCGAAGTGCGCATAGAGTGGTTCGACGGCGAAAGAGTCAGGTCGATGATCTCGCCGCCTCCGCCTGCCGTGCCAAGCATCGTGCTGTTGACGAAGTACAGGTGGGCGTCCTTCGACGCGCTCACCCCGTAATTGGCAGGGGTGGCACCGGGGACGTTCAGGAGCATGACGCTGGACGCGCCGAAGTCTTGGTCGTTGGTGTCGAGATCCCTCCAGCGCGCAGGGTAGTACGCATCGCTCCGAGTCAGCGCGCTCGGCATTCCGGTCAGCCGAATGATTGACTCGGTGTCTCCGTACATCATCGGAGCCGTAAAACTGCCGGGCCAATAGTTGCCCGTCGTGATGATCACGCCGTTACCATCGGAGGCAAAGCCGCCCGGCGACCAAATGGCGCCGCCCGGGAGACGCGTAGACCACGCGCCGATGGTCGCTGGGCTCATCGTGTCGACCGCGATGACCCAGCCGTAGTACATCCCTATGTCGCCGAAGGGACCTCCGAATCCGACGTAGACGATTCCGTTGACCAGTGACAGCGCCGGACGCTGCCCCTCGGCCGTCGGGGTGAAGGCGCGGTTCAATCCGTCGTTCTTGGCCATGACGGTGCCGTCGAGCTTTGCCGGCCAACCGGCACGCTCGCTTCCATCTTTCGCGGAGATCGCGTGCAACTCGTAGTGATTGAAACTGCCACCTGCGGTTGCGCCGGCCGGGGCGCACGCATAGATGGTCGCGAATCCGTCAGGACCAGCCGTGGGGTCGATGACCGGCGTGCTCATGATCCCCGTTGGAGGGAAGGGTCCCCCCCCGGGAAGCGTGCCAAAGCTGCGGGTCCATGCTGGCTTTCCCGTGTCATCAAAGGCCTTCACGTCGTTGTTCGTGGTGGCGGCAATGAAGATCCCGTTCCCGCCAGGGCCATTGGCGAGATAAAGGGGCGAGGAGTACATCTTTCCGGTGAAGGACGCGCTCGCATTGAACGCGGTGTCGGGCATCACCTTCGCCGCCGCGGCGGTGGTGAACTTGGGCTGGATATAGTTGCCGTCTTTCGAAGGGCGCTTTCCCTTTTCGAGCACCGACTCGTCGGCCGCCGCCGCGCCGCCTGTGCCCGCATCGCCCGCGCCCGCTTGGCCCCCGCTGCCCATCGCGGCGTCCGGACCCGAAGTCCCTCCACTACCAGCCGTCGTCCCGCCGGTGCCCTGGCCCCCCGTACCGGTCCCTCCGCCGGTGCCCGTAGCGCCACCCGTGCCGGCACCCGCTGCTCCGCCGGTCCCTGTGTTCTGCGTCCCAGGTGACGACGAGCAGGCGAACAGTGTGAGGACTCCGGCGATCCCTACGGACGCTTTGATCAACTTCATGGTCATTTTGCCTCGTGGCTAAAGAGCGAAAGGGGGAGAGCGGTTTTCTTGCTTTACTACATTGGGCAAGCAGCGATCGAGTTTATCCACTGGCTGATGAGATCGGTGGCCTGGGTGTCGACCACTTGGCTAGCAATCGCCGGCATTCGTCCGGTGGCTCCGTTCATCGCGTTGCCTGGCGGAGCGTGCATCCGCAGCCACATGAGAGAGCTCATCGGGTTCTTTGGCGTGAGAAGCGTTGCTCCCATCACGCCCAGGTCGCCTTTACCCGGCAGGGCATTGCACATGGCCGTGCTCTTGAGCGGGACGTCGTAGCGAACGTCGAACCCACTCCATTTGCCGTCCGGGCGATGGCAGAAGGCACAGTTCGCGTGCAAGTACGAGCGCGCCTTCTGCTCGAGCGACGCTCCTGCCGGAGGCGATCCTGCTTGTCCAGGATACGGTGTCACCAGGGCCGCCTTGTATGGCTGAGCAGGCGCCGTTTCGAACATGGCCAATGCGGCGAACTTGTCGATCTGGTTCATCGTGTCGCCCGCTGCGACCCGGTTCATCTGAGCCGTCTCGGGCCCCAGCGTGTAGCCACTGGTCGGCGTCGTCGCGGGCGTGATCGCTGTGTGGCACGTGTTGCAATCGAGCCGGCTGGGGTAATCCCAAGTTATCGACTGCGTGGCGGCGCCCATCGTCGGCGCGACATGAAACATGGCGCTGACACCGATGTCGCTGCCGTCGACGAGGGTGCCGATGATGGTGGCGTCCGTCTGGGCATCGTCCCACTGGTAGCCGTAGCCGACCCACTCGGTGCTCACCCCTTGCACCTGTACCTTCTGGTCCATGTGGATGAAGAGTCGCGTTTCGACGAGCTTGTATCCCGAGGGTCGGCCGGCATCCGGAAACATGAAGTTCTTGACCATCACGGTGCCGACGGGGAGAACCCACTTGCCGTCATCTGCCGTAGGTGCACAACACTTGAGGGTGTTCGGATCGAGCACTTGGCACTCGGTTGGATTCTTTGCGCAGTCCTTGACGTGAATCTTTCCCGTCGTTGGCAGCCTCATACCGCGGGTCTTGAAGGCGCCATCGGACCAAAGCGGACTGTTGACCTCGTAGGGGACGACGACGCTCGCCATCTTGATGGGGATTTTTGCATCGCTGAAGGGGCTGGAATCGATGCAGCCGGTTTGGCTGAGCTTGGGGTACGGGCACCGGATGTCCGCTGGTGGCGCGCAGCTTCCCGGGACGGGCAGGCTGGGACACGCGAAGGGCCCGCTGTCGGCGCCGCCGCTGTCGCTCTTGCCGCTGTCGATTCCGCCGTCGCTCCCGCCGGTCATCCCGCCGCCGCCGCTGCCGCCTCCGGTACCCGGGGCGCCTCCGCTCCCTCCGCCGTCGGCGCCACCCGTCGAACCAGAGCTGCCGCCGCTCCCGCTTCCAACTGTCATGCCGCCCGATCCGCCGCTCCCGCCGTTGACGTCCTGGGAGGTGCCGCACCCCATGAACAAGAGGAGAGAAAAAGGTACGGCGAGCCGTCGATCCAATTGCGCCAATCGCGCGCCCTGCTTGCCGGTCATAAGGTGGTGTTCCATGCGGATATCGTCTGCTCCCGTGCGCCTAGCCTAGCGCATGCACAGCGGTACAACGTATCTGACGATTCAAGACCTCGTCGCGAGGCAGATCGTCGACCGGTGAGCGCGGCGTTGATGCCGGTGACGCCGTTGGCGGGATCGTTGTGATTTCGCAAGACTCTTTGCACAATGCAGTCGCAACTGACGGCGTCCTGTGAAAAACGCCGCCAGCTTTTGGAGACTCTGACCTCGTCTTTACTGCCCGAGGAAAACGGCCAGGCCCACTTTTGTGCCCACGCAGATGTCCATGATGCCGTCGGTGTTCACGTGGCCGACGGCCAGCTGGCGGCCGACGCCCATTCCGCCGTCCGTGGTGCCGGGTGCCTTGGTGGGATCGCCGTCCACCAGAATCGGCTGCAGGGTGATGGGCGATCCGGTCTTCGCGTCGGGCGTGGCGACGTTCTTGAACACGTAAAGGTACGGCGTGCTGTCGCTGTCGGGATCGCCATAGCCGTGCGGGTGGGCAAAGCGCATCTTTCCCGTCACGACGTCGGGGCGTCCGTCTCCGTCCATGTCGACGACCTGGAGCGAGTGTGGCTCGGTGAAGCCCGCTCCCCACTTGGCTGGATCGCCCGGGGCGTCGAGGGCGCTGTCGCCCATGAACTGGTACTTGGTGAACTGACCGTTGTTGCCCTGCTTGTACCAGTACAGACCGACGCCATGGGCCCAGTTGGCGGCCACGATGTCGACCTTGCCGTCCTTGTCCATGTCGACGGCGTACATGTGCGAAGCGCCCTTGTTGCCGTCGGCGTCCGGCAGGCCGTCGTAAAGATTCGTTTTGATCCAGCCACAACCAGCCGGGGTGTTCACACCCGTGCAAACGGTCGAGTTCCAGGTGGGGCTGGTAGCAGTTCCCTGCGCCAGCCAGACGCCGCCGCGTTCGAGGAGGTCGGGCTTCCCGTCACCGTTGACGTCGCCCGCGCCTAGCCCGTGCAACCAACCGGTGCCGCTGAACGGGAACGTGTAGGGGACGGTGACGGAGTGGAAGGTCCAGGCGGCGTTGGGGTTGTGCGGATCGCCCTGATAGTAGCCCTTGGTCTCCGCCGGCGTGCAGCCTTTGCACGCACCGTAAATTTCGGGATAGCCGTCGCCGTTCATATCCACCAGCCCGTGCTGCTCGAGGCGCACGTCAGAGTGCATGAGATGGGGGACCCACATGGGATCGCCGGCCTGTGCGGCGACGCTGCCCGGATTGTGGTACCAGACCGCCGTCGCGTGAACCTGGACGGTTCCGATCTTGTTGGTGGTGTACGTGATCTCGTCGACGTCGCACTGGGCGACATTGATGATGTCGGTCCAGCCGTCGCCGTCCATGTCGAAGGGATAGTCCGCCCAGTCGTCGGAGACGCCGGTGTTGATCTCGGGGCCGTCGCCGTTCGACGGCAGGACGCCGTGTCCGGAACGGAACGTGTGCTTGGTCGTGAAGTCGGGGCCCTGGTACCAGATACGGCCCGATGAGACGTCCGGAATTCCGTCGTTGTTGTAATCGCCGATCGAGCAGCTCTCGGCGAGGAACTGGTTGTGGATGACCTTCTTCGTGAACTTGAGCGTGCCCGGGTGCTGGGCGATGGCCACGGGCTCGGTGGGGAAGGTTCCGCTGACTTCGTAGTTCTTGAATGTTCCCATCATGGCCATGCCGCCGCTGCCGGAGGCGCCGCCCATGCTGGTGGTGCCGCCGCTGCCCGACATCGGCGTGCCGCCGCTGCCGGCGCTGCCGCCCATGCTGGACGCGCCGCCGCTGCCGGTCTCGGTCGATCCGCCGGAGCCTGGGCCGCCGTTGGTCCCGCCGCTGCCCGAGGCGCCGGTCGCGCCGGACCCGCCCGTGCCCCCCGACGTGCCGCCGGTGCCGGACGCGCCGCCGCTGAAGCCACAATGGATGGAAGCGACGCCCGCCGCGCAACACAGCAATGACGTCACGATGAGTGAGCGAGATTTCGAACTCACGACACGAAACATGAAGGACCTCCTAGCGAGCGCGTGTCGGGCGGGCGGTTAAAATGCTAATTGAACCGGGGCCACCTAACTACCAATCGATTTTATAGCTTAGTGGAGCGGGAAGGGCGATCTGGCTTTTTTACCACTTCAGGACGCGAAATTCTCGCGCCGGGCGCCCGAGCAAGCGCCGCCACCATACACCAGGGGCGGCCGAAACAAGAAATCGCGGCTCAACGCATACAAGGTCAGTGGCGTTTGCTGGCCGCGGTCGATCACGAAATCGACGCCCAGCACTTTTGCGCCTTTTAAGGCCGAGGCGATGTTATAACGCGCCGGCTTCTGCTTCGGATTTGTGTGCCCTCGTGGGTTCGGGAAACTGCATTGCCTCCCGAGAATTGGGAGGTCGGAAAGGGGACAGCCCAATGAAACGACTCCGGACATGGACCATGAAGTTCGCGCCGATCGCCGCAATCACCGCCGTTCTGGTGAGTGCAGGCTCGGCCCGCGCGGACGTGACGATCTACGACAAAGACGGATGGTCGTTTTACACGTCGGGGCTGGTCGCCGCTCACTATCAGCTGGTGAAAGGCGGCGCCGACCCGATGTTCAAGGGCGGGCTGCAACCAGCCGGCGGCCTGGTCCTTGACGAGCGCAGCATCAGCGACGTGCGCGACAACACGATCACGCTTTCTGATGTGCGCAGCGGCTTCATCGGAACGCAGATCGGGTTCGGGGTGAACCGCCAGATAAGCGAACGGGTGCGGGTGACGTCGTTCTTGGCGATCAGCATGAACGGGCTCAACAGCAACCGCGGGCAGAACTATCAGAAGGACGTCGATTATCGTGAAGGCTGGGCGGCCGTCGAGAGCCCCTATGGCACATTCAAGTTCGGCCGTATGTTCGGCCTGTTCGCCTCAAGCTCGGCCGAGGTCATGCTCATGGCCTTCCACTACGGCGTGGGTGATCCGTGCGTCATCAACAGCTCCACGATCGCCTGCGGATCATCGGGCGCCGGGCCGCTGTACGCTGGTTTCGACGCCGCATTCCGTTACTCGTCGCCGCGGTTCGCGGGCCTGCAGTTCCAGCTCGCCGTCGCCGATCCGGACGCCGGCGTCGGCCTGCAGATGACGCCGTACCCGCGCGTCGACGCGGAGGTGAACCTCGACCAGACCTTCGGGCCGGCGCGCCTTCGTCTGTTCGGCCAATCCATGTGGGATCGGATCGAGACCAGCATGATGGGCCTGGCCGGGATGCCCGGCACCCTGATTTCGCACGACGTCTGGGGCGTCATGGGCACCGGCCTGCTCAACGTCGGCGGCTTTGGGCTGGGTGGCGGGGGGTGGACGGGCAAGGGCATCGGCGAACGCGTCCCCCTGGAGGCCACCGATCCGGCAAATCCCCTGTCCTTCGACAAAAGCCCGAACAAGGAGCTGCGACTGTTTCGCGGCTTCTACGGGAACGTTCAGTATGACTTTCAGGGGACCGTCCTGACTGGCGGCGGCGGGGTCCTGTTCGTGCGTCCGACCGCGCTGGACGCCAGCGACATGGCGGTCAACGACGTGCTCAAACAGCAGTTCGAGTATCACGTGACGCTGAGCCACAAGTTCGACGCCATCGTTCTGAACGCCGAGTACATGCGCTGGACGTCGGAGTGGCACAACGGCGAAAAGCAGGTCCTGAACTTCATGGGCGCCGGCGCCAACTACGTCTGGTAGGGAGCAGGGCGAAATCGCGCGCCCATGGCGATGAGAATCCAAAGGCTGGACGTTCCGCCTTCGGTGCTGGGCGAGGGGCCGGTCTGGTCGGAACGTGACCAGTGCCTTTACTACGTCGACATCATCGCGTGCCGATTGCAGGCCTACTGGCCGCAAACCAAGGCCTGTCGCTTTTGGCAGTTCGATGAATTCACCGGGTCGCTGGCCGAGTGTCGCAGCGGCGGCTTGATCCTGACCCTGCGCGATCGGATCGTCCGGTTCGATCCGCAGAGCGGTCGGGTGGGCGACGAGATCGCCGTCCTGGAACGCGACCGCCCGGCCAATCGCCTGAACGACGGCAAGACCGATCGCTGGGGGCGTTTCTGGGTCGGGTCCATGCAACACGACGAAGCGCTGAACAATGGCCGCTTGTGGTGCGTGACCGGCGACGGAAAGGCGCGGGCGTTTCGCGACGGCATCGGGGTCAGCAATTCGATCTCGTTCGACGATCAGCGCGGGCGGATGTATTTCGCCGACTCTTTGTCGCGGTTGATTGAGTATGCGACCTGGGACGATGAAAAAATTCCAACTGATTGGCGGCCCTTCGCCCACGCAGGCAAGGGCGCACCCGACGGAAGCTGCAGCGATGCCGATGGGTATCTGTGGAACGCCGAATGGTCGGGCCACCGGGTGGTTCGTTATGCGCCGGACGGTCGGATTGATCGGGTGATCGAGATGCCCATGAGTCGACCCAGTTGTTGTACGTTCGGCGGCGCTGACTACCGGACGCTCTTCGTGACCTCGGCGCGGTACTTGATGTCTGCCGAAGAGCAACAGCACGACGTCGACGCAGGCTCGCTTTGCTGCGTTGACCTGGAAGATGTACAAGGACTGCCGCCCCACCTTTTCGCCCTCTGAAAGGACATCCCCATGCTGAAGAGACAACTGCTGGTCGTGACCGGAGCGTTGGTGATGAGCGCCGCCGTCGTTGGGTGTCAGAAGGAAGCCGCGCAGGCCCCGGCGCCTGCCCCGGCCGCCGAGACGCCCAAGCCGGCCGCGCCCGCCGAAGAAACCAGCAATGGTCCGAAAGTGGTTCCCGGTCCCGGCTACCAGCCCGAGTGCTTTGCGCCGTGGGACGCGAAGACGAAATATCTGCAGTGGCCGGCGAAGAAGCCGCCCTTCCGGTTGGCGCTGGTCAACGGCTACGTCGGCAACGCCTGGCGCATCCAGATGGTGAAGACGGCCAAGGCCTTCGCCAAGGATCCGGCGGTGGCGCCGCTGATCAAAGAGTTCAAGGTCGTCTCGACCGGCACCGACATCGCCGCGCAGCTGGGCGCCATCGAGGACTTCATCAATCAAGGCTTCGACGGCATCGTCACGCTGGCGGTCAGTCCGGAGGGTTTCGATCGCGTGATCCGGCTGGCCGACAAGAAGGGCGTGGTCATCGTTCCCTTCGACAACGTCCTCGACACCGACAAGGTCATGGAGGTCAACGAAGACCAGCTGTCGATGGGCAAGCAGTGGGGCGAGTTCCTGGACAAGATCCTCAAGGGCAAGGGCAAGGTGCTGGAGGTGCGCGGTCTGCAGGGCAACTCGACCGAGCGCGATCGCCACAATGGCTTCCGGCAGGTCATGGAGGCGCCCGGCAAGAAGTACGAGATCACCGAGGTGGTGGGCAGCTGGGATGACGGCAAGGCGCAAAAGGCGGTGGCCGACGCGCTGGCCGTGCACCACAAGTTCGACGCCATGATGGTCCAGGGCGGATCGACGGGCGCCATCCGCGCGCTGCTGGACGCCGGCCACAAGCCGATTCCGGTGGCGACCGAAGCCGAGAACGGCGCGCGGAAGCTTATCGCCAAGTATCACGACAAGGGCATGAAGGGCTTGTCGCTGGGCCAGTCGCCCGGGTTGGCGGCCATCGCCATGAAGGCGGCCATCGAAGGTCTTCAGGGGCGCGTGCTGCCGCAGAAGATCTCGGTGCCGATCCCGGCGGCGGATCAGACCACTTTGAAAGACGGCGACAACTATTACTCGAAGCTGTCGGACAACTTCTTCACACCGAACGAGTTCCCGCCGTGCGGGGTGAACATCTCGGGCGTCAAGATCATGAACGAGTCAGAGACCGACGTGAAATAGAGTTGAGCGCGCGGGCAGGGTGTGCCACGGCCCTCCCGCGCTCCACAAATCCGACGATGGAAACAGGCGCCACACATTTTCTCGAACTGCGGAACGTCTCCAAGAACTACGGGGGCGTGGTGGCGCTGGATCGGGTGAACTTCGGGTGCGACCCGGGGACCATTCACGCCATCCTGGGCGAGAACGGGGCGGGCAAGAGCACGCTCATCAAGATCATCGCGGGCGTGGTGCAGCCGACGCAGGGCGAGATGCTGCTGCAGGGCCAGGCGGTCAAGTTCGGGCATCCGGTGGATGCGAACGCGGCCGGCGTGGTCTGCGTGTTTCAGGAGCTGTCCCTGCTGCCGACGCTGTCGGTGGCGGAGAACATCGGCATCACCATGCCAACCAACCGCCTGGGCATGTACGATCGCAAGGCCCAGCACCGCAAGGCGGAGGAACTTCTGGCCCGCGTGGGCTGCGAGGACATCAACCCGCGCGCCTGGGTCAACAGCCTGCCGCTGTCGCGCCGCCAGATGGTCGAGATCGCCAAGGCGCTGGGCAAGAACCCGCGGCTTTTGATCCTGGATGAAGCCACGTCCGCCCTGACCAGCGCCGACGTCGAGAAGGTGATGCGCATCCTCGGCAAGCTGCGCGACGATGGGCTGGTGCTGCTGTACATCTCGCACCGCATGCACGAAATCAAAGAGCTGGCCGACGTGCTGTCGGTGTTCCGCAACGGGCAGCACGTCGAGACCTTTCCCAAGAACCGCCACAGCGACGACGAGATCGTGCAGTTGATGATCGGCCGCGATCTGGGCCAGGTGTTCCCGCCCAAGCCGCCGCGGCCGGTCGCTGACGTCGCGGCGCCGGCGAAGCTGGAGGTGAAGAACCTGCGCTGGGAGAACCAGCTCAACGACATCTCGTTTCGCCTGGGCAAGGGCGAGATCCTGGGCCTGGGCGGCCTGGACGGTCAGGGGCAGAAAGAATTGCTGCTGGGATTGTTCGGCGTGCTGAAAGATCTCAGCGGCGAGATCAAAGTGGACGGCCAGCCGACCAAGATCGGCTCGCCCCACAAGGCCAAGTCGACCGCCCACCGCATCGCCCTGGTCCCCGAGGATCGCAAGACCGAAGGCTTGATGCTGCCGATGGGCGTGGGCACCAACATCACCATCGCCTCGCTGCAGAAGCTGCGCAAGGGCCTGGGCCTCGATCAGGAGAAAGAGGCCAGCGCCATCGCCGCGATGGTCAAGCGCATCCAGATCAAGGTGTCCAACCTGGCCAATCCAGTTTCATCGCTCTCGGGCGGCAACCAGCAGAAGGTGGTGCTGGCCAAGTGGCTGATGACCGAGCCGCAGATCCTGATGCTGAACGATCCCACCCGCGGCATCGACGTCGGCACCAAACAAGAGCTGTATCAACTGCTGCGCCAGCTGGCCGACGCCGGCACCTCGATCCTTTTTTACAGCACCGACTATGACGAACTGATCGGCTGCTGCGATCGCGTGCTGATCCTGTATCAGGGCCAGATCGCCCGCGAGCTGGTGGGCGACGAGATCACCGAGACCAACATCGTGGCCAGCGCCCTCAACATCAACACGACGGCTCACGTGAAGGCCGTCGCCCCGCCAGGACAAGGACCGACGCCGCCGTGAAAGACTGGAAGCTGCAGTTGGATCAAAGCCGGGGCCTGCTGCTGGCCATCGGCCTTTTCATGGTGTTTTACTGCCTGTATTCGTCGCAGCACCCGCGCGGGTTCACGGCGCCGCTGTTCGGCCAGAACGCCAACGAATCGTTCGTGCTGGCCACGGCGGCGATGGCGCAGACGGTCCCCATCATCACCGGCGGCCTGGATCTGTCGGTGGGCGCGGTGGTGACGCTGGTGGATTGTCTGGCCTCGCACCTTCTGCACGGCACCGGCGGACAGATCTTGCTGGGGATTTTTCTGTGTCTGCTGGCCGGCACCGCGTGCGGCCTGGCCAACGGGTGCCTGGTGGTGTACGGCCGGCTGCAGCCGATCATCGCCACGCTGGCCTCGGGGACGATCTTTCTGGGGTTGGCCTTGTTCCTGCGGCCCACGCCGGGCGGCAACGTCGACGGCGATCTGGCCTTTGCCATGACCTTCGACGTCAACGAAACGCTGGGCTACTTTCACCTGGCGCCGAAGGGCGCGCTGGGTTTCGTCGGCAAGATCCCGACCCCGCTGCTGTTGCTGACGGCGCTGGCGTTGAGCTGGGCGTACTACAAACGCACGCGGCTGGGCCTGGGCACGTATGCCATCGGCGCCTCGCCGGAGGCGGCGTACATGTCCGGCGTGCGCATCAAGCGGGTCAAGGTCGGCGCCTACAGCATGGCCGGCTTCTTTGCGGCGGCCGGCGGACTTTATCTGGCCATGCAGACCGGCGCCGGGAACGCGGACATCGAACAGGCGGGCGCGTACACGCTGAACTCGATCGCCGGCGTGGTGATCGGCGGGACCTCGCTTTACGGCGGGATGGGCGGCGCGGTGGGCTCGATCTTCGGGGCCCTGGTGCTGCGGGCGGTGGCCTTCAACTTCCGCGTCTTCGACGAGAAATCGGCATTGGGCTTTCTGGCCAACCCGCTTTATCAACCTTTGTTCGAAGGCCTGATCTTGCTGATCGCGGTCTGCGCTGGCGCGTTCTGGGTGCTGCGGTTGAAAAACCGGCTGCACGTGTTTCGGTGACCGTCGTGAACGCCACCCTGAAAAGCCGCCTGGCCGCCACGGAGAAATCGACCTGGTACACCCTGGCCTCGATCGGGTTGATCCTGGTCGTCGGATCGATCTTCACGCTGGTCACGCAGGGGTCGCTCAGCTTTTTGAACCCGCTTTACATCCTGCAGCAGATGCAGATCGCGTCGTTCCTGGGCATTGCCGCCACCGGCGCGATGGTGGTGATCCTGCTGGGGCACATCGATCTGTCGCTGCCGTGGGTGGTGGCCACCAGCGCCATGCTGTCGGCGGCGCTGGGCGGCTGGTCGGCGCTGCCGGCGGGGATCTTGATCGGCGCGCTGGCCGGTTTGGTGAACGGCCTGGGCGTGGCGTTCCTGCGCGTGCCGTCGATGATCTTCACGCTGGGCATGAACACCGTGCTGCAGGGCTTGATGGTGGTGTTCACCGGCGGATTTGCCCCGCGCAGCGAAGCGCCGCACTGGATGGAAGTGCTGGCCATCGGCAAGACGCTGGCCATCCCGAACTCGGTGTTCGTGTGGATCGCGGTCGGTTTCGCGGCGGTGTTCCTGCTGACCAAGACGGCGCTCGGCCGCTTCATCTACGCGGTCGGCAACCAGGAGCAGGCGGTTTTTCTTTCGGGCGTGCGCACGCCGTGGGTGCTGGTGGCGGGGTTCGTGGTGTCGGGGATCTGCTCGGCCATCACCGGCATGTTGCTGGCTGGGTTTTCGCACAAGGCTTATCAAGCGATGGGGGACGGCTACCTGATGTCGGCGATTGCGGCGGTGGTGATCGGCGGGACGAACATCATGGGCGGTCGCGGTACGTATCTCGGCACGGTGCTGGGCACGATCTTGATCGTGCTTTTGCAAAGCGTGCTGTCGGTGATGCAGATGCCCGACGCCGGCCGGCAGATCATCTACGGCGGAATCATCATCGCCATGTTGCTGGTGTACGGCCGTCAGGCTCAGCACGGTTAGGAGGCGCCATGAACCGGACCAACTTGAAGCACGAGATCGCGCCCACGCCGGTGGAGATCACCTGCGTGGTGAAGGCCATGGCCTTGATCGGCGAAGGCCCGATGTGGTCGGCGGCCGAGCAGCGGCTTTACTGGGTGGACATCGTCGGGCAGCAGCTTTACGTGTTCAACCCGGCCGACGGATCGAACCAGGCTTTTGCCATGCCCGAATTGATCACCTCGGTGTCGCCGCGCCGAAACGGGGGGGTCATCCTCACCTTGCGCAACAGCTTCGCGTTTTTTGATCTCGCGACCGGCGCGCTGACCAAGCTCGGCGATCCAGAGCCTGAATTGCCGGGCAATCGTTTTAACGACGGCAAGTGCGATCGCCAGGGCCGGCTGTGGGCCGGCACCATGGGCGACGTCGACTGGGATTCGCCGATCGGCAACCTGTATCGCTTCGGCGCCGACCGCAAGCCGGCGCGCATGGAGCAAGGGATCTGTTGCTCGAACGGGCTTGGCTGGAGCCCGGACAGCAAGACCATGTATTTCACCGAGAGCTTCCGGCACCGCATCTTCGCCTACGACTTCGACGCCGCATCGGGGGACCTTTCCAATCGCCGCATCTTCATCACCCTGGATCCGCACGAAAGCGCCTTCCCCGACGGCATGACCGTCGACGCCGAGGGCTTCGTGTGGTGCGCGCAGCCGATGCTGGGTCGCATCGTCCGCTACGATCCAAAGGGCGCCATCCGACGCATCATCGAGCTGCCGGTGTCGCGCGGGACCGGCGTGATGTTCGGTGGTCCCAACCTGGACGTGCTGTACGTGACCACCATGCGCGCGACACTGACCGACGAACAGCTGGCGCAAGAGCCGCTGGCCGGCAGCCTGCTGGCGCTGCGTCCGGGTGTCCAGGGCGTGGCCGAGACGCCGTTCGCGGGTTAGTGATCGTTCTTTGCGCCGAGATCCCACTCCGTAGAAATGCCCCTGCGGAGGAACGTCATGTCGCAATTCGAAGGCAAAAAAAGAAGGTTCTGTCGTGTGGCGGCTGTTTGTTTTTCGACATCGGCAATGCTGTGCCTGGTGGCCGGCGCCGCGCAGGCGCAGCAGATTGTGGCGTTCGACGTGACCTACACGGCGTCGACCACCACCACGAAAGACGCGCATTTTGACGTCAAGCCGCGCGCCGATCAGCCGGCCGACTGGACCAGCCCGATCAACTACTCGACCGGCACCGTCTATATCCATCAAGAGGTGACGAGCAAGCCCAGCGCTCAGGACACCATGGTGGACATCTGCTTTGACGGCGACCTGGAAGGTTACGGCTGCATCGGCACCGATTTTTACACCACCACCGGCGCCCACGAGACGGTCGAGAAGATGAGCACCATGTGGCAGTACAACAAAGTGGCGTGGAACAAGAAGCGCACGCTGTTTCAGCTGATCGTCAAGGATCGCGGCAACCACAACGGCGGCCTTCCGGTGAGCGACTTCATGCCCACCACGATGCGCATCGTGCTGACGGTGGTGCCGACCGGCGGGACCTACGTTCCACCGGCGTCGAGCACGGGTGGCGACGGCGGCGTGGTCGCGGATGCGGGCGGCGGCATTGGCCTCGACGCCGCCGCCGACGCCGGGATGGCGGCGACCGGTGGCAGCGGCGGCAGCGCCGGCGCGATGCCCTCGGGCAGCGGCGGCTCATCCAGCCCGACACCCTCGGGCAGTGGCGGCGCGTCGGCGGCGGACGCCGGCCCGCCGACAGGTTCGTCGACGGGCGGGGTCTCGGGCGCCGGCAACGGTGATCCGTCGTCGACCAGCGGGGGTTCCACCAGCAGCGGCGGGTGCGTGCTGGCTGGCGATTCATCCGGTTCCGGCGATCCCGGCTTGCCGACGCTGGCGGGATCCGCGGCGGTTGCGCTGGCGCTGGCCGCGCGCCGGCGCGCGCGTTCGGCTGATCGTCGCTGATCTGTCGCGGCACCGTCGCTGCGATCTGCTAAGAAGGGCCGGCCGCGAATCGGCGCGGCGCCCGCATGCTGCTTGATCTGTCTCCGCTCCGTCGCCACCGCGATTTTCGCCGGTTATTCGTCGGCCAGTTCGTCTCGTTCTTCGGCAGCATGATCACGTACGTGGCGGTGCCGTATCAAGTGTACCAGCTGACCTCGTCCAGCTTGATGGTGGGCCTGCTGGGCACGGTGCAGTTGATCCCGCTCTTGCTGTTCGGTCTGTGGGGCGGCGCCTACGCCGACGCCCTGGATCGCCGGCGCCTGCTGATCACCGCCGAAGCGCTGCTGACGCTGGTCTCGCTGGGCCTGGCGGTGAACGCCTGGATGGCCCGACCCAGCGTGCTGGTCGTCTTCGTCCTCAGCGGGCTGATGTCGGCGATCAACGGCTTTCATCGCCCGACCCTGGAGGCGATGTCGCCCCGCCTGGTCGAGCGCGACGAGCTGCCGGCGACGGCGGCCCTGGCGTCATTGCGTTCCAACTTGGGTGCGCTGGCCGGCCCGGCGGTGGGCGGCGTGTGCATCGCCGTCTTCGGTTTGGGCGCGACGTACCTTATCGACGTGGCGACCTTCGTGGTGTCGCTGGCCGCGCTGGCCATGATGGCGTCCATGCCGCCGTCTGCCGAGGTGAGCAAGCCCAGCTTGCGCAGCATCGTCGAAGGCCTCACCTACGCGCGCCGCCGTCCCGAATTGATCGGCACCTACGTGGTCGACATCGTGGCGATGACCTTCGCCATGCCGATGGCCCTGTTTCCGGCGTTGGCGCAGCGGTGGGGCGGGCCGACGGCGGTGGGGTGGCTGTACTCGTCGATGTCGATCGGCAGCCTGGTGACGACGTTGTTCAGCGGCTGGACGAAGAAGGTGGCCCGTCGAGGCGCGGCGGTGGTGCTGGCGGCGGCATCGTGGGGCGTGGCGGTGGTGGCGCTGGGTTATGCGCCGAATCTGCCGGCGGCGGTGCTGTGCCTGGTCCTGGCCGGCGCCGCCGACATGCTGAGCGGCCTGTTCCGCATGACCATCTGGAACGAGACCATCCCTGCCCACCTGCGTGGTCGGTTGGCCGGTGTCGAAATGATCAGCTACATGACCGGCCCGCTTTTGGGCAACGCGCGCGCCGGTTGGATGGCGTCGCTGCGCTCGGTTTCGTTTTCCATCGTCGGTGGCGGCGCCATCTGCGTGGTGGGCGTGCTTCTGTGTATTCCATTGTTGCCGGCGTTCTGGCGCTATCGTCCGCCGTCGCTGCCGCCGGCCGAAGACGGCGCCTGAGCGTCCTTCATCAAGCGCTCGATCTGCATGCAGCTGTGGGCAACCGGGACGAACGCCGTTCGCGCTTCAGCCTTCGTACGCGCGCTTGAGGCCGGCGATGTCCAGTTTGCCCATCGCCATCATCGCCTGCATCACGCGCTTGGATTTCGCCGGATCCTTGTCGCTGATCAGTTTGAACAGCATCGCTGGCACCACCTGCCAGGAGACGCCGAACCTGTCCTTGGTCCAGCCGCACGGCCCGGGCTGACCGCCGTCGGCGGACAGTTTCTCCCATAATTCGTCGACCTCGGCCTGCGTCTCGCAGTTGACGAACAGCGAGATGCCTTGCGAGAAGGTGAACGACGCACCGCCGTTCAGGGCGAAGAACTCTTGTCCCTCCAGTTCGAAGGTCACCGCCATGACCGAGCCCTTCGGTCCGGGCCCGCCCTCGCCGTATTTGCTGACGGTGAGGATCTTCGAATTCTTGAAGATCGACGTGTAGAGGGTGGCCGCTTCCTCGGCCTGGTTGTTGTAGGTCAGGAACGTGGTGATCTTTTGCATGGGGTCCTCTCGTCCTTCTCAAGTCGTCGTCTGCGGTCTTTTTGGCCCGCGAATTTCCGATTTACGAGCCGAAGTCCGACCAGCGCGGCGAGGCGGCAAAAGCCGCGTGAATCAACCCGACGTGCGAATAGGCCTGCGGGAAATTGCCCCACATAAGGCCGGTGTCGGGATCGAAGTCTTCCGACAGGAGGCCCAGCGGCGACTGGATCTCACGCACCTTGGCCAGCACCGCCTGCGCCTCTTCCGTTCGGCCCAGGCGGGCCAGGGCGTCGACCAACCAGAACGTGCACAGGGTGAAGGCGACCACCGGAGTGCCGAAGCCGTCGTTGGTCCGGTAGCGTTTCAACCAGCCGTTGTGGCCGAGATCAGCGCGCACCGCCTTGACCGTCTCGTGCATGCGCGGATCGCTGGGCGGTAAAAGGCCCAGCGTGATCGCCTGCAACAGGGCCGCGTCGACCTCGTGGCCGCCATAGTCGGCCACCAAACAGCCGCGTTTGGGATCGACGGCCTTGGCCAGCAGCTCGTCGCGGATCTTGGTGGCGGCGGCGGCGAACTCCTGGGCGTCGGCGGGGCGGTGGCGATGAGCGATGTGGCTCATGCGATCGGCGGCCGCCCAGCACATGAGCGAGCTGAACGTCTGCGGCTTCCATTCGGAACGAAACTCCCAGATCCCTGCGTCAGGCTGGCCCGCCACCGCGACGGCGCGCCGGCACAGACGCGTGGCCAGATCCATCACCGGCGCCGTCACCTGCTCGCGAAAGCGCGCGTCCAGAAACAGCGGCGTCAGCGCCAGGATCATCTCACCGAAGACGTCGTACTGTTTGTGCACGGCCGCGCCGTTGCCCACTCGCACCGGCTTTTCGCCTTGGTATCCCGGCCAATCGGTCAAGATCTCTTCGGCCAGGTCGGATCGTCCGTCGATGCGATAAAGCGGCGCCAGATCGAGATCAGGCGCCGCCGAGGCCACATTCAGCAGGAAGCCCAGGAACTGCTCGCGCTCTTCAAAGTGCCCCAGCAGGCGAAAGGCGTTCAAGGTGTAAAAGGCGTCGCGCAGCCAGCAATAGCGATAGTCCCAGGTCCGTCCCGATCCGGGCGCCTCCGGGATCGACGTGGTCAGCGCGGCGACGATGGCGCCGGTGTCTTCGAAGCAGTGCAGCTTCAGCGCCAGCGCCGACCGGATGACCTCTTCTTGATAGATGGGCGGGATGTCGCAGTGCTTGACCCACTGTTGCCAGTAACGGGTGGTCTCAAGCAGGAATTGTTCACACAGCGCTTGCAGCGGTTCTTGCACCGGCGCGCCCCAGGCCAGCACGAAGTGGCGGGTTGCGGTCAGCGCGAACGGATCGCCGGTCAGGTAGGTCAGCGGGGCGTCGGTGGTCAGGCGCAGCTCGTCGCTGAAACCGAGATAGCTGACGTGGTGCGAGCCGAACTCGGGCCGCGGCCGTTTTCGCGACCAGCCGAGGATCGGATCGCACAGCACCCGGATGCGAGGCGTGCCCGACAGCGGTTCCACGATGCGCACCAGCTTGGTCGGCATGAAGCTGCGATCGTGGCGAATAAAACGCGGCGCGAAATCAATCACTCGAAACGCGCCGTCGGGGGCGTCGAAGCGCGTCTCCAGCACGTTCGTGTTGGGGATATAGCGCTGCACACCGGGCACCGGCGTCGCCGGGCCGATCAGAAATTGCCCGCCGTCGGTCTCGTCGAGCAAGGCCGCGAACAGCGGCGGCGAATCGAAGCGCGGCATGCACGACCAGACGATGGCGCCGTCTCGCCGTACATGCGCCGCCACCCGACAGTTCCCGACAATGCCAAGGTCAGCCAACGCCATGATCGGTTCGTCGCAAAGATTGGGGTTTTTCTGGAGGAGGTCAAGAGCCGTCAGACCCGGCTCCAAA
This sequence comes from Polyangia bacterium, assembly GCA_036268875.1. Lineage (GTDB taxonomy): Bacteria > Myxococcota_A > Polyangia > Fen-1088 > Fen-1088 > DATKEU01. Next base: position 19,430 of record DATATI010000086.1, read on the forward strand.
AATATTCATCAGGGGGTTCCCTTGGCGGGAAAAGGTCCTAGATTCGGGAGGGCACCTTTAACAGCCCCCGGTGAGGTGTCCGTGCGTCGGGTCATTCTGGTCTCCAATCGTCTGCCCGTCGCGGTGAGCCGTCGTGACGGTGTGCTGTCCGTCGACCGCAGCAGCGGCGGGCTGGCCACTGGCCTCGGGCGCGTCCACAACCAGGGCGACAGCGTGTGGATCGGATGGTCGGGTTACAGCGACGCGCTGGACGCCGCCGAGCAAAGCGCGCTGGACCGCCAGTTCGAAGAGCTGCGGGTGGTTTCCGTGCCGCTGTCGCACGACGAGGTCGAGCGTTACTACGAAGAGTTCTGCAACGGCGTGCTGTGGCCGCTGTTTCATTATCTGATCGGCCAGCTGCCCCCCGATGTGCACGGCTTTGAGCTGTACGAGTCGATCAACCGCCGGTTCGCCGACGCGGTGGTGGCGCAGTACCGGCCGGGCGACGTGATCTGGATTCACGACTATCAGTTGATGCTGGTGCCGCAGATGGTGCGCGAGCAGCTTCCCGGCGCGCGCATCGGATTTTTTCTGCACATCCCTTTCCCGGCGTCGGACGTGTTCCGCACGCTGCCGTTTCGGGATCGCCTGCTGCAAGGCCTGCTGGGCGCCGACCTGGTAGGGTTTCACACCGCCGAATACATGCGCCACTTCGCCTCGGCCGCGCTGCGCATCCTGGGCGTGGGCACCGACGTCGACTGCCTGCGCTGGGATCAGCGTTCCGTGCGCCTGGGCGTCTTCCCGATGGGCGTCGACGCTCAGCACTTCGCCGAGCTGGCGGAGTCGCCGGGCGTCAAGGAGCAGGTGCGCGTCCTGCGCAACGGAGGCCAGACCCAGCTGCTGGTGGGGATCGATCGCCTGGACTACACCAAGGGCATACCGCGACGCCTGATCGCCTACGAACGCCTGCTGCTCGAGCATCCGGAGCTGCGCGAGAAGGTCCGCCTGATCCAGGTGGCGGTTCCTTCGCGCACCAACGTCGACGCCTACCAGACGTTTCGCGAGCAGGTGGACACGATGATCGGGCGCATTCACGGCGCCTTCGCCACACCGAACTGGGTGCCGATCCACTACATCTTTCGTGGCCTACCAGAGGACGAGGTGGTGGCGCTCTATTGCGCCGCCGACGTCATGCTGGTGACGCCGGTTCGGGACGGCATGAACCTCGTGGCCAAGGAGTTCGTCGCCTCGCGCAACGACGACGGCGGCGTGCTGGTGCTGAGCGAGTTCGCCGGCGCGGCCCACGAGTTGGCCGAGGCGGTGCACGTCAACCCGTTCGATTCGGTGGGCATGGCCGAAAGTTTTGCCCGCGCCCTGGACATGCCGACCGACGAGCGGGCCACGCGCATGCAGGCCTTGCGGCGACGGGTGTTCGGGTTCAATGTGCACCGCTGGGCCGAACTTTTTCTGTCGCGCCTCGACCAGGACACCGAGGAGGCCACCGCGTCTGCGCGCGTCCTGGGCGAATCGTCGATCCGTGAGCTGGCCAAGCAGATGGCCGCCGCCCAGCAGCTGATCCTGCTGGTCGATTACGACGGCACGCTGGTGCCCATCGCCAGCACGCCCGAACTGGCGCGTCCCGACGCTGCGGTCATGACGTTGCTGGCCAAGGTGGCGGCGCGGCCGGGCACCGAGGTGCACGTGGTCAGCGGGCGGCCGCGCGACACGTTGGAGCGCTGGCTGGGACGGCTGCCGATCTATCTTCACGCCGAACACGGCTCGTGGTCGCGCGCGCCTGGACAGCCGGGCGTGGCCCTGGAAGAAAGCTTGCCGGCGCCCTGGCGCGAGAAGGTCCGGAGCATCCTGCGCGAGTACGCCGATCGCACGCCGGGCACGCTGGTCGAGGAGAAACCGACCGGCCTGGCCTGGCACTATCGGATGGCCGATCCGGAGTTCGGCCCGCTGCAGGCCAACGAGCTGCGCGTTCACCTGACCGAGCTTCTGAGCAACACGCCGGTGCAGATCCTGTCCGGGCGCAAGGTCATCGAGCTGCGCCAGCACGGCGTGCACAAGGGTCTCGTGGTGGCGCCCATTCTGGCGCGTCACCCCGAGGCGTTGATGGTGGCGATGGGGGACGACACCACCGACGACGATCTGTTCGCGTCGCTGCCGCCGAACGCCATCAGCATCCACGTCGGCCCGGCCGAGTTCCGTTCGACGCTGCGCATGCGCAGTCCAAGCGACGTGCGGTTGCTGCTTAGCCTGATCGCCGAGGTGCCGCCGCCCGTGCCGCCGCTCAAGACACCAGTCGCTGCGGTGGTGGCGACCTAGCGCTTGTCGCCGACTTGCGCCCGTCGCCCGCCGACCCCAGGTTTCCCCCTGCCTTCCCCGAAGGCGACGATGCGCTACCACGTGCTTGCCTCCGACTATGATGGGACGTTGGCCAGCGACGGGCGCGTGGAGCCAGCGATGCTGGCGGCGCTCGAGCGGGTGCGGGCGTCGGGGCGCAAGGTCTTGCTGGTCACGGGCCGTCAGGTCGACGATTTGCTGACGGTGTTTCCCCAGGTGACGCTGTTCGATCGGGTCGTCGCCGAGAACGGCGCGGTCATTTACAACCCGACCACCCGTGAACGCCGGGCCCTGGCCGAGCCACCGCGCGCGGACTTTGTCGCGCTGTTGCGCAAGCGGGGTGTCGAGCCGTTGGCCGTGGGGCAGGTCATCGTCGCCACCTGGCAGCCGCACGAAGCCACCACGCTGGACGTGATCCGCACGCTGGGGTTAGAGCTGCAAGTCATCTTCAACAAGGGCGCGGTGATGGTGCTTCCGTCCGGCATCAACAAAGCGTTCGGCCTGCAAGCGGCGCTGGCCGAGCTGGGGCTGCACGCCCACGACTGCGTCGGCGTCGGCGACGCCGAAAACGATCACGCCTTCCTGGCCGTGTGCGAGTGCGCGGTGGCGGTGGCGAACGCCTTGCCCATGCTGAAAGACCGCGCCGATCTGGTCACCACCGGCGCGCGCGGCGACGGCGTGCGCGAGCTGTGCGACGCCCTGGTCGACGGTGATCTGGCGGCGGTCGGCGCCCGTCTCGGACGGCACGACTTGACGATCGGCCACACGATTCCCGACGGACAACCGGTCAATGTGGCGGCGTACGGACCGCCACTGCTTATCACCGGGACCTCGGGCGGCGGCAAGTCGACGCTGGCCACCACGCTGCTGGAAGCGCTGGGCGGGGCCGGTTACCAATATTGCGTCGTCGATCCGGAGGGCGACCACAGCGAGATCGGAGGCGCTGCGGTGTTGGGCGGCGCGGGTCATCCTCCCGGCGTCCAAGAGGTGCTGGAGGTTCTGGCCACCCCCGGGAACAACGCCATCGCGAACCTGGTCGGTGTTTCCTTCAGCGATCGGCCGGCGTTTCTCGACGCCTTGTTGCCGCGGCTGCAAGAGATGCGGGCCCGCACTGGCCGGCCGCACTGGATCGTCGTCGACGAGGCGCACCATCTTTTGCCGCACGATCGCCCGGAGGCTTCGTCAGCCTTCCCGGCGCAGCCGCACAACCTGGTCCTCATCACGGTTCACCCGGAGCACGTCTCGACGGCGGTCTTGCGTCCGGTCAGGCTGGCCATCGCCATCGGCGCCGAGCCGGCCCGCACCCTGGCCGAGTTCGCGCGCGCGCTGGGTGTGAGCGCGCCTGCGGTGCCGCTCGCCGAGCTGCCGCGCGGCGAGGCGCTGGCCTGGCGGCCGGAACAGAAGACAGCGGCGGTGCGCTTCAAGGTCGATCAGCCACGCGCTCAACGCCGCCGCCACATTCGTAAATACGCCACCGGCGAGCTGGGGCCAGATCGCAGCTTTTATTTTCGAGGGCCCGGCGATCGCCTGAATCTGCGCGCGCAGAATCTGGCGATCTTTCTTCAAGTGGCCGACGGCGTCGACGACGAGACCTGGCTTTTCCACCTGCGGCGAGGTGATTACGCGCGCTGGTTTCGCGATTCGATCAAGGACGCCGAGCTGGCCGGGGAAGTGGCAGCGGTGGCATCCAGCGCCGCCGATGATCCGGTTGCTTCGCGCCAACGCATTCGCAGCGCTGTCGAGCAGCGCTATACCGCGCCGGAGTGACTCTAGACGATGCCGATGGACATCGGGTCCAGTGCCTGCGGACCGGTGAAGCCGTAGAGCGATCCGGTGATCGGCCCGCTGGGCGTGGTCCGCGTGATCTGATCGCCCGGCTTCACCATGCCCATCTTCTGGGCGATGATAGTGAGCAGGGGCGAGTGTGACATGTACCGCAGGCCGCTGTGCAAGCCGCCGCTGTACGCGGGAACGCCGTTGGTGAAGTTGATGGCCTGGCCCAGCTTGAAGCCCAGGTTGCGGCCGCCGATGAACACGAAGGGTATGCGGTCAGTCTTGTGCGGTCCACCGTCGCCCAGCTCGGAGCAATGAAAGATGATGGTGTTGTCGAACAACGTCGTCCCGGGCATGTCCGGGTCGGGCGTGGCCTTCATGCTGGTCACGAACTGGGCCAGGCGCTGCGCGAACCACTCGCGGTAGTTGCGCCAGGCGGTCAGCTTGGCGTCGACCTGCGCAGGGGTGGCGTTGCCGACCAGCTGGCCGGGAGGGGCGTTGAAGTGCGAGGCGTCGTGCACACCGAACGGCCCCAGCCCGGTGATGGGGTTGTGCGCGTTGGTGTGGCCGTACAGCAGCGTGATCACGCGCGTGCGGCCGCAGGCCAGGGCCAGCCGTGAGATCTCCATCTGCAGATCCGCCACCGTTCCCTGGCCGGCGGTCTGTTCGTACGTCGACTGGGTGAAGTCGCTGACCTGCGGAACCATGAAGTGCGTCGGGTTGAAGGTGGAGAAATCCGTGCACATCGCCGAGTTCGACATGTTCGCCGGATCGGTCAGGCGCATCTCCAACGTGCGGACCGCGTCGGTGTACGACGCGATCTTGTTCTTCTCCGAATTGGGGAGCCGGCTGGTCAGCGAGTTCAGATCCGCGGTGGCGATGTCCAGCACGCTCTTGCGCTGCTTGGCCAGCAGCATGGCCGCCTTCATGGCGTCCGCGCTGTTGTTCATGGTGGCGGGTGCGCCCGAGCCGAACACCGAGCTGAAGGCCGCCAGTGGGTTGTCCTCGGCGAACACCTCGTGCGCCAGGGAGATGCGCGTGAAGTGCGGGTGCGGCACCGTCGGCGTTCCGCCCTTGCTGATGCGCGTCTGCACGCCCAGCTCCAGCGACGAGATCGGCGTCAGGGCCTTCAGGAAGTCGCCCAGTTGCAGGTCCAGCGTGGTGACGTCCTTTTCATCGCCGGCCAGCATCTGCTGCGAACCGCCCTGGTGGTCGTTGAGCGGCACCATCGAGATGCCGTCCATGAAGATGCAATCGGAGGCGAAGGGCTGCAGCGGTGCCGACAGCCGTGGCAGGGTGAAGGTCGCGCCGGTGTCCGTGGTGTGCCACATCGGCGGCTCCACGCCGCACGGGGTGTAAAAGAACACCACCTTCGGCACCGGACCGGTGGTGGCGGCGCGTCCGGTGTGCATCCGGAACGCCTGCGCCAGCGGCGCCGCCAGGGCGCTGGCCGCCAGGCCTTTGATGATTCCTCGCCGTTTAATCTTTTTCATCGGTTCAAAGCCTCCACGGACCGACGAGCGGTGAACGAATCTTGAAGGGCCACTTGCACGAACAGCTCGGGCAAATCGAGATTGTTGGTCACGAAATCCTGTCCCAACTTTTGCACCGCATTGCCATCGGCCGGGTCACCTGTCTGTTGCGGATCGAAGCCGCGGAGGTATCGGAAGTAATTGGTTGCCAGACAGGCCTGGGCGTCTTTGCTGCCGGCGACGATGTTGGACAGCTCCTTGGCGCCGTTGAAGTTGATCGGCGCGGCCGTGATGCCGTTGATGGTCCCTGAGGTATCCACCATCTCGCCGTGGTCCATGGTGCGCGGCTGGGCAGCGCCGTCGAATCCTTCCAGACCAAAGCCGATGGGGTTCATCAGGCTGTGGCAGGTGTTGCACATTCCGCTGCCGGTTAGCGCCTGGATCTGTTCGCGGCCAGTATTGCCGGGCGTACCGGCCTTGATGGTCACGTCGACGCCGGGCGGTGGCGGCGGCACATCCGAGCAGAACATGTTGGCGCGAATGGCGTGACCGCGCTGGGTGGGCGAAGACTGATCAGCGCGGGCGTGGCCGAACAGGAACATGCCCATCGTCAAAAGCCCGCCGCGCGCCGAGCCCGCGCCCAGCGAAACCTTGCTGACGTTCGCGCCCGAGCCGGGCGTCGGCAGGCCGTAGTACGTCGCAAGCTGATCGTTGACGAAGGTGTAGTCGGCCGAGAAAAGCTCGCTCCACTTCTTGGTCGAGTCGAAGACGATATTGGTGATGAAGGCGTCTTCTTCGGCCTTCATGGCGTTGACGATGGCGGCGCTGGTGGGAGCGTCTTTCAACGCCGGGAAAGTGGCCGGGTCTTTGGTCGCCACGTAAGCGCGCGAGGCCTCCAGCCATTCACCGGCGAACGCCGCCACCCGGGCGCGCCCGCGCGGATCCGCCAGCAAGCGGCGGACCTGCGTCTCGATCTCCTTCTTGTTGGCCAAGGCGCCGCTTTGGGCCGACGAGAACAGCGCATCGTCCGGCATGGTGCCCCAGTAGGCGTAGGACAGCGCCGAGGCGATCTCGAACGGCGACAGCACAAACTTACCGCTGCCTTTGTCGTCGCCGAGCTCGCTGCGCATCAGGAAGAACGGCGAGATCAACATGGCCTTGATCACCAGGCCGACGCCGGTCTTGAAGTCGCCGCCGGTCACGCTGGGGTCAAACAGCGTCAGGTAACGGGTCTGCTCGTCTGCCGGCAGCGGACGCCGGAAGGCGCGCAGCCCGAACTGCTGCACGAAAGTGGTGGCGCACGCCGTGTCCTGGGTCTGACAGGAGACCAGCTTGCTGAACGATTCTTGAACCGCCCGATCGGCCAGGGCGTCGCCCACCGACTGATACTTATCGACGTTGCTCATGTCGACGAACGCACTGGCGGCGTTGGTACTGTACCCGCGCACCGAAACGTCAGGCGGAATGTCCGTGGTGTTCGGGGCGCTGATCTGCAGCAAGTCGGCGACCGTGCTGCGATACTCATTGGCGGTCAATTGCCGCACCAGTCGGGGGCTCGGCTGTTCGGCACCGATCGGTTGGTTCGAAGAACCGCCACCGCCGCCGGTGGTGTTCGGTGGCATGTTATTGCCGCCGCCGCTGGTGGTGCCGGTGTTGCTGCCGCCTATCTCTCCGGAGCAGCCCACCGAGCCGATTGCGATCAACGTCCAAACAAACGCAGTTGCCCGCATGAAGGTTGGTACCCTGAGTTCGGCCGGACGGTCCAAAAAGTCGAGTTATTTACATGAATTTATTTGACGAATATGGTCCAATCAGTTGCCTGCTCTACAAGCCGGTTGGGCCAATAAAGGACGCGAGCGATGCGCGATCGGTTATCTATGCGGGACAATCGTTTTTTCCATTCGCGATCCGGAAACCGTTTCACTAAAATGGCTCAGCCGGTTTCGCGCTGTTGTTGGCGCGACGGGTCTCAAACGCCATTTCTGGATCGGGTGGTGCAATGACGTCGACCCCTGCTCGTGGGTTGTTTTCGCTCGTGGTTTGTTCCGGCCTACTGGCGGTTGCCGGCCCTGCCAAGGCGACCGTGTCCTGGACCTCGACCTTTGAAAAGGGCGATCTGTCCGAGTGGATGCCCGGCGTCAACCCCACCAAGGGGACGCGCAAGAACGTCGAGGTGCTGGGCGAGCAGGTCTACACCGGCAAGTACGCCTGCAAGATCACCGTTCACCCCGACGATCTGTTCGGCCAGTACGTCCAGGACCGCGTCGACATCCAGCACCAGAGCAAGCTGACCGGCGAAGGCATGGACACCTGGATCTCCGGCCATTACATGATGCCCGCCGACGCCGGCATGCGGAACGAGTTCGCCTTCTGGGAATCGAACAGCACCTCGCAAAACGTCATGGATTTCTGGGTCGCGCCGAAAGGGGCGGCTGGCGGTGGCACCACCATCAATTTCGGCGTTGGTTTTCTCGGCGCCACCAAGTTGTGGACGGCCGACTTCACCATTGGCAAGTGGCACCAGGTGGCGATGCACGTCCATTGGTCGACGAACGCGCAGCTGGGCAGCGTCGATGTCTGGTATGACGGACAGCAGGTGGTGACCGCCCACAAGGCGCAGACCAAGGCGGACAACAACAGCCTGTTTTATCAAAATGGCTTGCATCGAATTAGCCCGGCGAATTTTGTCGACACGATCTACTTCGATGATTTCATCGAGGCCGACACCTTGGCCGAGGCGCAGATCGCGGCGCCGATTCAGCCCGGCGGCGACGGGGGCGTCGCCACCGACGGCGGTCCGATGGACGACGCGGCGGCCGACGGCAACGTCACCGGCAGCGGCGGCGCGGGTGGTTCCGGCGCCGGCGGCGAGAGCGGGAGCGGCGGTTCCAGCGTCGATGGAGGAGCGGGCGGCGCGTCCGGCGCGGCCACCGGCAGCGGCGGTGCACGGGTGATGGGCGGTGCGTCGGGCGGCGGCGGTAGCGGGGTCAGCGGGGGCGGCGTCGCGACCAGCCACGGCTGCCTGGTCTCGGGCCGCCGCCCTCCGACCATGTCTTTGCTCGGTTTGCTGGGCCTCGGCGCGGTCGTTCTGTCGTCGCGGCGCCGCCGTCGCTGAAAGCGGCGCTGGCAGGCACTCCCGAGGTTGATCGATTGGCTTGGCCGGTGTCTACCTACCTAAAGACTGCCAACCAAACACGGCTGGTTTTTTGCGGCGGCGTCGGGGTCAGCACTTTGTCCCGGCTCGTGAAAGCAGGGGTGACCGTTCGCCTGCTTGCGAGCCCCAACCTTGGAGCACGTTCGCAATGACTCGTCATTTTTTCGGCTTTCTGGGCGCTGGCTTGTTTCTTGTGGCCGTCGCCGGAGCGGGATGCTCCAGCAGCGACATCGGGGCCGGCAGCGGTGGCGCCGGCGGTAGCACCGCCACCGGCAGCGGTGGGTCCACGATGATCGATCCCAGCGGCAGCGGCGGCTCTGTCGTCACCAGCGGCACCGGTGGCGCGGACACCTCAGGCGGCAGCGGCGGCGCGGTGGCGCCCGTGGACGCCGGATCGAGCGACGACAGTGGTGTCGTGCCCAAGGACGGTCCGGTGGCCGGCGACGTCGATACCACCAAGGGCGCCGTTCGGTTGGTCGCTTATCTGCCCAATTACAGCGGCAGCTTCTCGATGTGGGCGACGAAGGTGAATTTCTCCAGGGTCACGCATTTGAACCTGGCCTTCGCGCTGGCCACCGCCACCAATGGCTGGAACATGGGCGCGTCAGACGCTGACGTGAAAGCGATCGTCGACGCCGCCCATGCGGCCGGCGTCAAGGTGTTGCCGTCGCTGGGGGGCGGCGGCGGCGATCAGTCGGTGATTGGCCGTTACAACACCGCCAGCAACGTCGATCCGCTGGTGCAGAGCCTGGATGCGTTCATCGCCAAGTACAACTTCGACGGCGCTGACATCGACATTGAAAGCCCGGCCAACCTGGGCGCGAATTTCTCCAACTTCGTCAACAAGGTTGTCGCCAAGCTGCGCCCGGAAGGCAAGCTGGTGACCGCCGCGGTCGCGCAATACCTGCAGGAAAACATGCAGGACGCGACGCTGCACCAGTTCGATTTCGTCAACGTGATGATCTATTCGGGCCTGACCCAAACGATGAAAGACATCACGTACTACTTGAACACCAAGAAGGTGCCCAAGGATCAGGTCGTGCTCGGCGCCGGTTTCTTCGGGACCGAGCCGGGCGACAAGGAGATCTCGTACGCCAGCATCATCAAAGCCGACCCCATGGCCTGGAGCAAAGACAGCACCACGGTCAGCGGCCAGACGGTCAACTACACCGGCATGGACACAATGAAAAAGCTCACCGAGTACGCCAAGACCATCGGCGGCATCATGGTGTGGGATCTGACCGAGGACACTTACGACGATCACTCCCTGATGAAGGTGATTCAGGGCGATCTATAGGCCTAGCGTTCGATCCGCCCGCTCTTCAGTTCGCCGACCGCAGTGGTGGTTGGTGATGATCAATCCGTCCGCGCGCAGAGGATCGCCCAGCGTGGCCGGATCCAGCGTCAGGCCAGCGGCGCGCAGCGAAGCCGCCTGCGCCGCCAGCTGTTCCGGCAGCCACATGCCGCCCGGATTTTCGAAGCGCGGGCGCGCGGCAGCGACGGGGACGGGGAACGCCATGGCGGCGGCGACGGCGGTTTGCGCGGGTGCGGCAGGACGACAGGCCGCCAGCAGCACCACCAACGCCGGCAACGATCGCCAGCCGCGGCTGGTCGCCTGCCGTTGATCATCATTGGTCGCGCATCATACTGGCCGGCATCCGCGCGGCGGAACTTCCGGCGTCGATCGCCTGATCGGTCCAGCCGATTCGGCGCTTTCCGGCGGCGCTTCGTGCTTCCTTTGCCAAAGCGCGGACACTTATAATTGCGCAATGAAGGTAACCACCGGCTTTTCGCGCGGACCCTTTGTTTGCAGTCTGGCTGCTGCGTTCGTGTTTGCGGCGTGCGCCCAAAGTGACAAGGCGCCGCCAGCCGCATCAGGCAGTGGTGGCAACAGTGGTGCCGGCACCGGCGGAGCAATTTCCGCCAGCGGCGGTGCCGGTGGATCCGTCGGCGGCGCGGGCGGCAGCGGGAGCGGAGGCGCGCCGGCCGGCAGCGGTGGCGCGGCGGCCACCGGCGGCGCCGCCGGCGTCGACGCTGCGCCGGACAGCGTGTCGTCGGCGGGGTGCGTGACGATGGGCAGCGAATTCTGCGACGACTTTGAAAGTGGCATGCTGGACATGCAGAAGTGGAAGCAGGACAAGCCCTCCGCATCGGCGATGATCACCGTCGATGGTGCGCACGTCCACAGTGGCAAATTCGCCGCTCACATCAAAGTGGTGGCCGGTCAACAGAGCACGGCCATGATCAGCGAAGCGGTGACGTTCCCCGCCACGCCGAATTTGTTTTACGCCCGCATGTTCGTCTACTTCAGCCCCGACATTCCGGTGGCGCAGGGCGCGGACTATCACACCGGATTTTTGATCGGCAACGGCAACAACAATCTTGGCAATGTGCAGGTGGGCATGGGGATGATCGGGTCGGCCAAGCAATGGCTGGGTTATTCCATTTTCTACGCCAATCCCAAGCTGGAGTTCGGGCCTTGGTCAAAGACGTTGATCATGGCCAGCCAGTGGCAGTGTGTGGAGCTTTTCGAAGACGGATCAGATCCCACCACCGAAAAACGCCAGGTATGGATCGACGATCAAGAGCTGACCGATCTGCGCAGCAGTTCCGCCACGTCCGCCAATGGCAATGCCAATCATTTGCCGCCCAAGTTCAACAGCGTGTCGTTCGGGTTGTGGGAGTACCACCCGACGCCCACGCTGTCGGACATGTGGATCGACGACGTCCGGGTCAGCAGTAAGAAGATCGGCTGCGGCAACTAGACGCCTCGCCGCGAGAGATTGGGGGATCGGCTACCGATATCTGTTCCGGCAAGAAGGCCGGACCGCAGCAGCAGGCCGCACTCGGCTGCCAACGTCATCAGCGAACGATTCGAGCGGCCTGCGGCGAGGACCGAACGGCGCGGCATGGAGGCGCAATCTCCTCGGAGGATCGATCCGCGACGATCTGGGGTCGCCAATCTTCTATGGCCCGGCCCGCGCGCGGCACAGTGCGAGCGCGTGGCGCGGATCGCGAGTCTGACTCACGAGTTCGACGCCGTCGCCGCGCCATCCGGTCCTCCCCCGAGGCCCTAAAGGTTGGGGTAATGTCGAGGGTAAGCTGGGCCTCGGGGTCCGGTCCGTTCTTTCCGAAGAATCGGCCTTCGTTTTTGTACTCGATTCCATCGCGGCCGATCCGGAGGCGTAGGTGGTGGTGGGTGGTACGGCAATGGCACTTTCGACCTAGCAAGGTGTCTGCGATCCACGATACATTCAACCGCCCACGTGTCTGCTACCCACTTCGCGCCTGGTTGGGCAACGATTAGTCCGGACGCACTGGCCCACGTCGCATCGGATGGTCGCGGGCATTCGCTTGCTGAGCACCTTCGGGCAGTGTCTGACGGCGCCGGCATATTTGCACAACCGCTCGGATGTTCTGAGGAGGCTCGGCTGGCGGGCCTTTGGCATGACCTAGGAAAGTATTCTGGCGACTTTCAGCGGATGATCAGGCTGGAAAACGGAATCGAAGCCCACATTGAGGGCGAGGGCAATGAACGCGATCATTCTTCTGCCGGCGCCATTCACGCCTTCAAAAGGGGAAAACACCTCTACGCCGTGGCGGCGGCCATCGCTGGTCATCATGCAGGACTGGCGGATCAGGCCGATTTGCGGCAGCGGCTGATTCTGAAACAACACCTCTATGAGGCGGTTGTCGATCGTTTGCCCCCGGCACCGATCCTCTCGGCAGCGGTCCCGGACGTCCCCGAATGGATCGCTGACGCCAAACCAGGCGACGAGGCCGTTTTGCTTCGTTTGGAGATGCACACTCGGATGCTCTTCTCGGCCCTGTGCGATGCGGACTTTCTGGATACAGAATTGTTTTTCAGTGTCGAACGCGCCGAGATGCGTTCTGGCCGGCCGAGTGTATCGTTCCTGGCTGAACGGCTTGATCTTTATCTGCAACAGAAGGAGGCCGTCGCACCACCGACAACGGTGAATGTCGTGCGCGGGGAGGTGAGACGGGCATGCGCGGCGACGGCTGTTGACGAACCCGGCATCTTCAGTTTGACGGTCCCGACCGGTGGCGGAAAGACACTCGCGTCGATGAGCTTCGCCCTGGAACACGCGCGGCTTCACCGACTTCACCGCGTCGTGGTGGCAATTCCCTTCACCTCGATCATTGAACAAACAGCAAGCGTGTTCCGTGATGTCTTCGGCGACGACGCGATCGTCGAGCATCACAGCGCTCTTGATCCGATTCACGAGAAGGCGCGAAATCGCATTGCTTCGGAAAATTGGGACGCGCCCCTTATTGTAACGACGAACGTGCAACTGTTCGAGAGTCTTCTGTCGAATCGACCGTCGGCCTGTCGAAAGCTTCATCGGCTAGCCCGTTCCGTCATCATTCTCGACGAAGCCCAGGCGTTGCCCGGACACCTGTTGCCCGCGATCCTCGACGTATTGGCGCGGCTGGTTCAGCACTACGGCGCAACCGTAGTGATCTGCACCGCGACGCAGCCAGCCTGGTTCCGATCAGAACGTCTGCCGATGGGGTTTGCTGATGTTCGGGAGATCTGTCCTTCCGACATGGATCTATTCGCGCGCCTGAGGCGCGTGGAAGCCACCGTCGAAAACGCGGACAAGGCGACGCCCTATGACGAGGTGGCGAGCTGGATCGCTGCGGAGCCCAATTGCCTTGCCATCGTTCATCGGCGCGACGATGCCCAGTCGTTGTGCCGAACGGTCGATGCCCGGCTTGCCGCGCCGTCTACGATCCACCTTTCAGCGCTAATGACTCCTGCGCATCGGTCGGAGGTGTTGGCGCAGGTTCGTCAATTGCAGCTGGCTGGCCGGCCCGTCCGTTTGGTGGCCACCCAATTGGTCGAAGCGGGCGTCGATCTCGACTTCCCGGTGGTATTTCGAGCGCTCGCCGGTCTGGACGCCTTGGCCCAGGCAGCGGGGCGCTGCAATCGCGAGGGACGGCTTGCTCGGGGAAGCCTGCGCATATTTATTGCGGAAACCGAACCGCCGCTTGGCGTGCCGCGGACCGGCCGCGACATCGCGCGAGTCATGATGGCCCGCCGACAGCTAGGGGATCTTTTCTCGCCCGCCGTTCAACTCCAATACTTCAGGGAGCTCTATGACCGCACAGACTTACGGCGTGGCCTGGAGTTGCAGAAACAACGGGCGAGCTTGAATTTCGCCACGGTATCCAAGTCTTTCCAGCTGATTCAAGACGGCTGGTCAGCCCCCCTGGTGATTGCGCACGGTGATGGAAAGTACCGTCTGGATGACCTCAAGGTGGCAGGACCGTCTCGATCCCGTCTGCGTGCCTTACAGAGATTCACCATCAATGTTCCTCGTCGTTTCCTGCTGAACTGGGTGAATGCTGGCGTGGTCAGCGTCGTTGCTGATTCGGTCCACGCCCTGGAAGGTCCCGCGCTGGCCAGTTACGACCCACGATTTGGCCTGATACCGGAACGCATGGGCTATATCGATCCGACTCAATTGATCGTCGGCTGAAGGGAGTCCTGCATGTCGAAATCGAACAGCCGCAGCTTTCGTGTCTTGGTCTCAGGCCCCCTCGCCGTTTTTACGCGGCCAGAGATGAAGGCGGAGCGGGTGTCATATGAGGTGATGACCCCTTCTGCGGCGCGAGGCGTTTTGGAGGCCGTCCTCTGGAAACCGTCCATGCGTTGGGTGGTCACTGAGATCGCCGTCCTGAACGAGATTCGGTGGATGTCTTTTCGTCGCAATGAGGTGAACTCGAAGCTTTCACCACGAAGCCGCAATGACTACTTCGCCGACGAGGATCGGGCTCAGCGCAACACCGTGGCGCTTCGTGAGGTTGCCTATGAGATCAAGGCGCATCTTTGCCTGACGGAAAAGGCGGGCCCCGAGGAAACTGTCACAAAGTTCGAGGAGATGTTCGAGCGGCGGCTGGAGAAAGGGCAGACTTTCCACCAGCCTTACTTGGGTTGCCGAGAAATGGCGGCCGACATTCGCGCGGCCGACGGGGAGAGAGAACCAATCAGCCTGTCAAAACCGCTTGGCCTGGTTTTTTACGATTTTGACTATCTGAGCGAGCCGCCACGACCTTTATTCTTCGAAGCCCGGCTGGATCGTGGCGTGCTTCGATTGCCTACGTGGGACGAAGTGAGGCGCGACAACCAAGGGAGAGCCGAGGAATGATGCTCCGTGCCCTGGTCGAGTTGGCCACACGCGAAGGCCTCGTCGAGAGCGATGACTTCGAAAAAAAGCGCGTCGATTTCGAGATTCAGATCGACGATGACGGGCGATTCGTCGGACTGATTAGTTTGCAGGGTGAAGACGGGAAAGGGCAGCGGATGTCCGTCCCTCGATTTCCATCGCGAACAATGCAGGTGGTGCCTGGGTTCATGGTCGATAACGCGAAATATGTCCTTGGTATTGGTGACCCGAAGAAAGACAAGTCAGAGCGGTTGGCCAAATGCCAAGCTGCCTTTATCGGACTGATCAAAGATGCATTCACCGCGACGAAGGATCCGGGACTGTCGGCCCTGCTCGCATTCTATGAACGAATCGCCGACAATCTCGCGTCAGTCTTGCGCGACCGATCCGCTGACAAATGGTCAGGCAGCGAGATTCTTTTCTTTTCGGACCCAACGCTGGGCAGATTGCATGACCGACCGGCCATTCGTGAATATTGGGCAGCGTTTCGAAACGCAGAAACCAACGATGGCGGCTCAACCGAGCGAGCGCGCTGTCTGGTCACAGGACGCTATGACGTGATCGAGCGGTTGCACCCGATGCTCAAGCGGGTTCCAGGTGGCCAGTCGTCCGGCGCCGCCGTGGTCAGTTTCAATGCCGACGCGTTCGAATCTCATCACCTTTCGCAAGGCGACAACGCACCTGTATGTCGCTCAGCAGCGATCGCCTATACGACAGCGCTAAATTGGCTCCTCGAAAAGGTCGATGATCGTCCCCATCGGCACGGCGTTCGAATCGGGGACGATGCAGTTGCCCTCTATTGGACGACGGCGCCCGACAAAGCCTTGTCATTCTTTGCCGATCTATGGGAAGGACCACGAAAAGAGGAAGCTGAGCGCTTCTTCGAATCGCCATGGAAGGGCCAACCGCCAGCCGATCTTGACCAGAATCGTTTCTATGCGGTCACATTGGGCGGCAATGCGGCGCGCGTCGTCGTCAGGGATTGGTTCGAGACGTCGATTGGCAAGGTGAAAGAAAACCTGAGCCAGTATTGCGATGATCTCGCCATCGGGGCTGTGCGACGACCGTTCGCGATCTGGCAGCTCTTGGCCGCCATCGATCCGCCGGGCAAGGCAACCGCTCCGCCCGACATGGGGGCGCGGGTTTTTGCCGCTTCCCTGAAGGGAACGCCGCTGCCACGGGAACTCCTTCGTCACGCACTTCTCCGTATGCGTGTGCCGGGGAAGAAGGCCGAAGCCTTTTGGGTCCTTGGCGCGCGGGTCGCGCTGATCAAGGCAACGCTCCTTGGAATTGGTAGGACGGACCAAAACAAGACGCACTTGAAGGAGGTCACCGTGTCATTGGATTCAAACAGCAACCTAACGGCCTATAACCTTGGCCGCCTTTTCGCCGCATTGGAGCGGGCTCAACAAAACGCCCTGGGTGATGTGAACAGTACCATCCGCGATCGCTATTTCAGCGCCGCGACGATGACGCCGGCCCTGGTATTTCCCCGGTTGCTCCGAATGGCCCAACACCACATCGCCAAGGCCAAGGCCGAGAATCGAGAGTACGGAATCGAACGAACGGTGACCGAAATCGTGGGCCGCCTTCCCGCGACCGGTTTGCCATCGCTGTTGACCCTTGAGGATCAGGGGTTGTTTGCCGTGGGTTACTACCACCAACGAGAAGCTTTTTTCACAAAACGCAAGACATCTAATCCCCCCGCTGCTTCTGCTGCAGGAGAGGAGTGACACCATGTCCGACCTGAAGAATCGATACGACTTCGTCATGCTCTTCGACGTCAAGGACGGAAACCCAAACGGAGACCCGGACGCGGGCAATCTGCCCAGGATCGATCCCGAGACCAGCCAAGGGCTGGTGACGGACGTGTGCCTGAAGCGAAAGGTTCGCAACTATGTGTTGCTGTCGAAGTCTGGACAGCCCACCTACGACATCTTCGTCAAGGAGAAGGCGGTCCTGAATAACCTGATTGCGGGCGCATATGCCGCACACGGAATCAATCTTGACGAACCACCAAAGGGTAAGATCAAGCGGGCCGAAAAAGGGCATGGCGAGGGAGGCGAGGTCGACACAGCGCGGATGGAAATGTGTAAGACGTATTTCGACGTCAGAACATTCGGCGCGGTCATGTCGACAGGCCCGAACGCCGGGCAGGTTCGCGGCCCGGTACAATTCACGTTCGGCCGTTCAATCGACCCCATCGTGACCTTGGAACATTCCATCACCCGGATGGCGGTGGCCACGGTCGAAGAGGCCGCCAAGCAGGGCGGCGAAAACAGAACCATGGGACGAAAGAACACCGTCCCTTATGGCCTGTATCGCGCCCATGGTTTTATCTCTCCACAGCTAGCGGCTCAAACCGGCTTCACCGAGCAGGACCTATCTGTGTTGTGGGAGGCTCTCGAGCACATGTTCGAGCACGACCGGAGTGCCGCGCGCGGTCTGATGTCTCTCCGCCGTTTGCTGGTCTTTCGCCACGCATCCGCATTGGGAAATGCTCCAGCCCATCGACTTTTCGATCTGATCAGGGTCGAGCGAAAGGACATGTTGCGAACGCCTCGCGATTTTTCCGATTACGCAGTCAATATTGCCGCCGCCCCCGCTGGCGTCGAACTTTTGGATCGCAGCTTCTGAACCGGGCAGCTGAGCATGGAGGTTGACGACCTCATTCCCATCTCGGCGCTTCAGCACCTCGTTTTCTGCGAGAGGCAGGCAGCCTTGATCCACGTCGAGCGTTTGTGGCGCGATGACACTTCAACAACCCAGGGCCACCTTGTTCACGAGCGACCTGACACCCCGGGCTCCGCATTGCAGGCAGGCGTCAAGGTGGCGCGTGCTCTGCCTCTGGTCTCGCGCCGTTTGGGCATCTTTGGCGTGGCGGATATGGTTGAACTGCACAGGGATCCTCAGGCGCCCAAGGGATTTCGGCCAGTTCCTGTGGAGGTCAAGAAGGGGAGCACAAAGAACCTCCGCGCCGATCAGGTCCAGCTCTGTGCGCAGGCGATCTGTTTGGAGGAGGAGTTCGGTGTCCGGGTAACGTCAGCCTGGTTATTTTATTCAGCCAGCCACCGGCGCAAGCTGATCGAATTGGACGATGGTCTGCGAGATCAAACAGGCAGGGTCGTAGAACGACTTCGCGAAATCATCGCGAGACATCTGGTCCCGATGCCGCTGGTGTCGGAGAAAGTCTGCGCCAAGTGTTCTCTTGAGGCGTTATGTCTTCCGCGTGCAACCCGTGATCGAGATAGAGCTCTTCGTTATGTCGAGGCGCTGGCAAGGAGCCGGGAATGACAGCCCAGGCTCAGAACGTACTGTATGTGTTGAGCGATGGCGCGTACCTCTCGCGCGATCACGACACGGTCGTGGTCAAAGTCGACGGGGAACGACGCGCTCAGGTGCCGATCTGCCAAATTGAAGGCGTCGCGGTACTGGCCAGGGCGGGCGTCTCGCCGGAACTCCTGGGTGGATTGGTTGATGCGGGCGTATTCGTTTCGTTCTTTGGTTACGGCGGTCGGCTGTTGGCGCGGGTTGATGGCATTCCGGGGGGGAACGTACTTCTACGAAAAGCACAGGTTCGTGCATCAGACAACGCCGCAGCCACGTTGGCGCTGGCCCGTTCCTTCGTGATCGGAAAGGTCGCCAGTGAGCGCGGCCAAGTTCGGCGTGCCAGCCGCGATGGCAATGGCGAGAGTGCGGAAGTGTTTGGCGCGGCGGCAGATCGCCTGGCGATCTTCAGTCGTCGAGCATTGGAGGCGGACAACCTCGACGAACTACGGGGCATCGAAGGGGGAGCCGCGCGCGAGTACTTTCAGGTGTTCGACCGCTTGCTGAAGACCGACGAGGCCGATCTGCGGTTCAATGGTCGGTCGCGAAGGCCACCTGCTGATCCGATCAACGCGATGCTGTCTTTCGGTTATGCGCTGCTGATGCGCGATTGCGCCGCAGCGCTTGCCGGAGTCGGCCTGGACCCGGCTATTGGTTTCTTGCATGAGGATCGCCCCGGTCGGCTTGGCCTGGCACTTGATGTCATGGAAGAGCTGCGAGCACCCGTGGTCGATCGGTTGGTGATCGCGTTGGTCAATCGCCGGCAGATTGGCGCCGCCCACTTTAGGAAGTTTGAAGGGGCTCGTTGGGAGATGACCCACGACGGCCGGCGGTCGTTTATCGCTGCATATCAAGCGGCTAAATCTGACCAGATCAAACATATATTTCTTGAACAGAACGCAAGCTGGGGCTTGGTCCCCCACCTGCAAGCCAGGTTGCTGGCCAGAACCCTAAGGGGCGACATCATTGCCTATCCGCCTTTTCAGCTCAAGTGAGTAAGACGTGTTGGTCCTCGTTTGTTACGACGTGTCCACCGTAACCGCCGAAGGCCGGCGCAGGTTACGCCGGGTTGCGGATCTCTGCGAAAACCATGGCGTACGAGTACAGTTTTCATTGTTCGAGTGTCCAATCGATCAAATGACGTGGCTAAGGTTACGACACGATCTTTTGCAAACGATGGAATCTGATGAGGACAGCCTACGCTTTTACTTCATCGACGAAGACGCCAAGCAAAAGACAGAGCACCATGGAGTTCGGAAGCCATTGGATCTACGTGGACCGCTGGTGTTTTGAGGTTTCTCGTGTTCCGCGAACCTCAATCATTGCACCCCTTCACTTGGAAATCGCGACACGGGCAAAAGGCTGGTAAAGGCGGAGATTCACCGCTTGCTGGTTCGATCTTTGAAAACAAAAGAGTTCTCATTGGTGACGGTCCGCGAATAGCCCGTAGAATAGGTATTGCCGCCCAGCACTTAGGTGGGCGGCGTCCCCGCCGTCTTCGGACGACGGGGTGGATTGAAACAAGATTGCGGTCGCCGTGAAGGCGGGCGTTGTTGGGAGTCCCCGCCGTCTTCGGACGACGGGGTGGATTGAAACCACAAGATGCCCTACGTCGACGTCAAGCAGTACGAGCGTCCCCGCCGTCTTCGGACGACGGGGTGGATTGAAACAGCTGCAGCCGCGCGGATCGTGACCACAGTCCCCGCCGTCTTCGGACGACGGGGTGGATTGAAACCAGAGCTGGGCCCGCTCTCGGGCCAGGCGTGCGCGTCCCCGCCGTCTTCGGACGACGGGGTGGATTGAAACCTCGCCAGCGTGGAGGCCTCGGCCACACGCCGGCGAGGTCCCCGCCGTCTTCGGACGACGGGGTGGATTGAAACAATCCGTCGCCGGTCAGTTGCTGCAGCCTTTGCTCGGTCCCCGCCGTCTTCGGACGACGGGGTGGATTGAAACTTTTCAACGACTGCGGTCACCTCGGTCGTCGAATGTCCCCGCCGTCTTCGGACGACGGGGTGGATTGAAACTGCCTATCTGAAAGATCCCGTCGCCGCAAAACTTGTCCCCGCCGTCTTCG